>CALPOI020000034.1 GCA_943325145.2 Candidatus Planktophila lacus
CGAATGAGTGAATCGACAACTCCAGTTTTCTCTCTTGCTTCCTTAGGAATGGAGGCATGTGTCATGGTTGCTGGATGTCCAATCAATGATTCAACACCTCCTAAAGATTCAGCTAATGCGAATAATTTTACTTTTTTTACAATAGTGTGTGCATCTTCTATTTTATTTCCTACTAAGGTAAAAGAGATCATTCCTCCAAAGTCTCTCATTTGTTTTTTTGCAATAGCATGATTTGGGTGTGTTTCAAATCCAGGCCAGTATACTTTATCTACTTTTGGATGAGCCGCTAAAAAATGAGCTATTTCTTTACCGTTTTCGCAATGACGTTGAACACGTAGATGTAACGTTTTTATCCCTCTAAGTACTAAAAAAGAGTCCATTGGAGCTGTAACGGCACCAGTTGAGTTCTGAATACGGTACATTTCTTTAGACAACTCTTCATTATCAGTTACTAAGATTCCCATTACAACATCTGAATGCCCACCTAAATACTTTGTTGCTGAATGCATAACGATATCTGCTCCCAAATCTAAAGGTGTTTGCAAGTATGGAGTAGCAAAGGTATTATCGACAGCTAGAAGAGCGCCTGCTTTTTTAGCGATTTTTGAAACTTCTTCGATGTCAATTATATTCATCATCGGATTAGTTGGAGTTTCTACCCAAATTAACTTTGTGTTTTCAGTAATAAATTGTTCAATTGTAGTTGGGTTAGACATGTCAACAAAATGAAACTTAATTCCATATTTTGCAAAAATCGTAGTAAATAATCGGTAGGTACCTCCATACAAATCATTGGTTGAAATTACCTCTTCACCAGGCTGTAACATTTTGATCACGCAATCAATTGCTGCTAAACCAGATCCAAAAGCGGTACCAAATTTCCCATTTTCAATTGCTGCTATATTTTTTTCCAATGCATGTCGAGTCGGATTCAAAGTACGTGAATACTCGTATCCTTTATGTACACCTATACCATCTTGTACATAAGTGGAAGTTTGATAAATTGGTGTCATTATAGCACCTGTAGCTTCATCTGGATGAACTCCTGCATGAATAGCTTTTGTTGCGAATTTCATAGAAAAAATCGTTTAATAATTAAAAATTAGTCAGGAGAAAAATTTAATTCTCTTTTACTTAACAACATTTTAAAGATAATTAAGAAACCGAATAGTTTCCCAATCCAAGTTAAATTAAACAACTCTGGGTTTATTTAACTTGAAAGCTTGAAATAAATTTTACACTTAACTCTTACTTTATTTATTTAAATCAATTTATACATTTGTAAAAATTGAATTTTTCATTATGATTAAGCTACATTTATTGTTTTTGTTGTCGAGTGTTTTATTAGTAATAAGATGTACTAATGCTTCTTCTCACACAAATGATTCAATAGTAAACGTTAAACGACAAATTGCTGACACAATCCCTACTTCAACTATTGATACTTTCTATAATTCGATTACGCAGTTAATAGGTGGTGTAGATAGTTTAATTGATTACTCTAAGTTTTCTTCTGACACTGCTTTAATTAAAAAATATTGCACTACGGTTGAATCAAAGTACAAAAAAATTAAACAAGATCGTTTGGAACGTATTGGGGTTTGGAATGCTGTAAATATTGAGCGCAACAAAAAAAACGACACAACATTTGCATTTTATCCTTTTTCTGGTGGGGATTTTATTCATCTTAATTGGTTGTATCCAAACGCGAATGAATACTTAATGGTAGCTCGTGAAGATGTTGGAAGTATTCCTAACCTACTAAATTCTCCAAGTTTAGCGAATACCTACCTAAATAATGTTGATTTTGTATTGCGAGACATTTATTTCAAAAGTTATTTTATTACTCGAAATATGATTTACGACATCAATAAACAAGCACGTGTGAATGGTATGTTACCTTTGTTATTATGGGCGTCAGCAAGAACTGGTCATGAAATTTTAAGTGTTAAATTTGGAAGTGTTAGGGCAGATGGTAAATTAGTATACAATCAAAAAAACAATTTTCAAAAATTCGATGCAGTAGAAATATTCTTTAGAAAAAGAGGAACAATAAATCAAAAGAAACTCACCTATCTTTCGTGTGACATCTCTGATAAAGGATTTTTAACCTCACAAACCTATTACAACTATCTTCAATCTAAAGTCCCATCTAACTGTCACTCATTTGTTAAGTCAGCTTCATATATGCTTCATTATAAAGGATTTTCTAAAATGAGGGAATTTCTTCTTAAAAAGTCTGAATTCTTGGTACAAGATGATACAGGAATTCCTTTCAGATTTTTTCAAAATAATGATTGGAACATTGAACTTTTCGGGAAATACGATAAACCTGTTAGCGATTTTAAAATGCAAATTTTACACCAATTGGATTTAGATTCAGCTTATAAATCGTCTGCTTTTTATAAAGGGAAGCTCAATTTTTCACTCGGATATCATTGGGGATCTGACAAGCAAAATGAAATGGTAATGTCAAAAATTAAAAAGAACTACTAATGATTCAAACTAAACTAAGTGTAAACATCAATAAAATTGCCACTATCCGAAACGCGAGAGGTGGTTTGACTCCTAATGTTGTTCAATTCGCAATTGATTGTGAACGATATGGAGCACAAGGAATTACTGTTCATCCACGTCCAGATGAACGTCATATTACAACTAAAGATACTTATCAATTAGCAGAAGTTGTCACTACTGAATTCAATATTGAAGGTTATCCCGATGCACGTTACCGTCAATTAATTCATGAGATAAAACCAGCACAAGCAACACTTGTTCCAGATCCTCCTAATGTATTAACATCTGATGCGGGTTGGGATACTGTTCAACATTTAGACTTTTTGACTGATTTGGTTAGTGAATATAAAGCAATTGGTGTTCGTAGCTCCATTTTTATTGACACCAACTTAAAAAATATAGAATACGCTGCAAAAACTGGTGTAGATCGTATTGAGTTTTATACTGGTCCTTATGCTCATAATTATTCTAATGATCCTAAGAAGGCAATTCACGATTATGTAGAAGCTGCAAAATTGGCGAATGAATTAGGACTTGGGATTAATGCTGGTCATGATTTGAGTTTAGAAAATTTAAATTTTTTCAAACATCATATACCTAATTTAGCGGAAGTATCTATAGGGCATGCACTGATTTCTGATGCACTTTATTTAGGAATTGAAAATACGATTCAGCGTTATTTATACCTTTTAGAAATATAATTTTAAGATAAAAAAAGAGGTGTTTTTTGGACACCTCTTTGAAATTCAATTTCTTAAGTTAATTAAAACCATACTTTCACCCATCCTTCATTTTGATGGTACATGGCACAGAAAACCATGTCCTTTAATAAGGGATTATTACATTCTTTTAATCGGTAAAATTTAGCTTCTATTATCTCTCCGCCTTTAAATTTCTCCAATAATTCGAAATTACACACTTGGTAATCTTTCTCATTCCATCGAACATAAGTACCAGTACAATCTTTAATAATTTCTAATTTGCATGAAGTTTTAGAAGGGTCAACTGTTGAATCGTCTATTTTTTGAATATTATAGGCTTTCACATAACCTTTGTTTGGGTGGTACATTTCACAGAAAACTGTATCACTATTATTAAGACATTCCTTCAATTGATAAATACTTCCTATTACCCATTCACCATCTTTAAAATCTTTCAATAAATCATAATTACATACTCTGTAATCCTCGTTATTATATTGTAAATAGTAACCACTGCAATTAATAATTACTTTCAATTTTACATTTTCCGCTTTAAAATCAGGATTGGTAGTCGGACGATATAGTAATTTAATGGCAATTACATTCACCCAACCTTCATTGGCATGGTACATTTTACAAGTCAATTGAGAAGAGTCAAGAGTAGCACATTCTTTCGAAGCAATGAAAGAAGCCATCACTACATCTCCATTCATGAATTCTTTCGTCTGATCTGAATTACATACATGGTAATCTTTCCCATTTAATCGTAAATAGTCACCTGTACAATCAGTAATAAATTCCATTTTTTGTGCTACTAATGTAGTATCATTTCCAGTCGAAGATCCTCCGTTATCTCCTTTATCAAATATTTCTTTTTGACAGCTAGAAAAAAGCAAAACCAGTGCAAAAAATAGCGTTCCAAATACACTTAAAATTTTCATACTTTTAAAATTAAAATTCGTTAATAAAGTTACATCATTAAGACGAAAAAATTAACTAATCGTTGCTTCTTTTTTTAATTTTTCTTCCAGTACAATGAAAATTATTGCCATTGTCCATATTGGAACAGCTGCTTTATCTGTATCAAGATAATTGTTCAAAATTCCATGGACGAAATAAGTGACTAAAGACAAAACCATCATCAAAATTAACAGACTCATTGAATGGTGGCCTATAGAGTAATTGTTATACAAAGTAATTCCCTTGTAAAAAAGCATTGCTACAACACCTAAAAAAGTCAACAACCCAATCGCTCCTGTTTCAGACAATGGACCTAAATATTCACTGTGCGCATTTCCCATGTCTCCAAAATTGGTAGATATAATGGTTAAATTTTCGGGTTCTTGAAAACGGGCATATTCAAATGCATATGTTCCTGGACCAAATCCAAAAAGCGGTCGTTCTTTAAACATCTCAATAGCGCAAGACCATCGGTTAATTCGTTCCAAATTTGAAGCATCGGAGGTTACATTTGTAGCACTTTGAAGTCGCTCCCCAAAATCTTCTGTTGTATGTTCGTACTTATTTTTCTCCAATAAAAATTGAATTTCAGTCCAATAAAGTGTTACTAATGAGAGCGCGATCAAAACTGATGCAGCAATAATTTTAAACTTTATTTTGAAATGGATAAGTAGCCCAACAATGACTGCGGCGGCAATACTTAACCATGCTGCGCGTGTGTAAGAAAAATAGATCCCTAAAAGATCAATCACAATGCACAAGATTAGAACCATTTGAACAATCAACGAGTTTTGCTTCTGTAAGTAAAGTCCCACTAACAAGGGTAATATAAGTGCTGTTAACGCGCCATAACTAGTATGGTCTTTAAAAAAAGGCCACATGACCCAATGCCCTTCTTTTTCACCGAATCCATAAGAGGCATGATGAATTAATGTGTAACTTATCACCACCAACATACCGATTGAAAAGAGCCAAAAAAATCGAATGATATTTTTAGTATTTAAAAAATACAATGCCCCAAAACCAAAAATTGGTACAATGAACCACAATTTTGACAATATAAATTTAAACGAAACAATTGGATGAGTGCTGGTAAAAGAGGAAATGAAAAGCCAAGCCAGATAAACAAAAATCGAAATCACTAATCCATTTGAAAATAAGTAAGAAGGTATTATTTTAGTTCGAAATTGATACGCTAACACCAATACCATCAAACCAAAAAAAAGCGGCTCAGTGGGTAAAAACAAACCAAAACCTGGAACATACTCTTCAATATTGATACTTAAAGGAGTAAAAAAGAATAACAGTGAAAAAAGTTGCTTGGTAGAATATACTGCAGTATAAATTAATAGAAGAGCAATTGGTAGTAAAAAAAACAACCAATTTTCCTGAAAAATAAAATATTGAGCTACAAGAATAAAGAGTATTCCAAGACCAATACTTTTCCTATTACTGCTTAAAAAATTCAAATCAATTATTTTTGCGCAACTCTGAAAGGCGCTCTTGGATCAATAGAACAAACAGTGAAAATAAAAATGTTGCCAATGTCGCCACAATAACGATGATTGCTTTTTTTGGTTTCGCTTTTTTATCAGCGACAACAGCATTTTCTACCACAAATTTATGGTTAAAATCAGTATAAGCATCCGATTCTGCTTGTTCAAAAGCTGTTTCAAATTCTGCTAATTTTACCATTTTCTCATCGCGTAACATCGCTAAACCATCGAATTCGGCACCGTGTTTTAAGTTGACATCGATTTGTTTTTTGAAAAACTTTTTATCTTCTTTCCCTTTAGCTTCATTGTAAGCCTGAAATAATGTAGCTCTTCCTTCAGAAGTTACAACGCCTAATTCACTCAGACTATCCAATTTTGAAAGTATCACTTTCATATCTGAAAGAATCAAGTCTTTTTTTCGTTTGTTGATTTCAAAGGCAGGTAACGTACGTTCTTTTACCATTTCATTTTTCACAGTATCAATCAAATCCACTATTTTATTCGCGATTTTTGCGGCCAATTTTGCGTCTTTGTCTAACACATCGATTTGTATGGAACCATAACGAGTTCTTGTAAATGTAATGTGTTCGTTATAAGCTAATCCCAATTTATAATATTTATAGGAATCATCTGCTTTGATTTCATAATGATTCATTAAGTCAAATCTTGTTACTACTTTATCCCTAATTTTAGAAGATTGTAGAATTTGAACGAGTTGTTCTGCTTGTTCTTCTTCTCCAAAATCCATGGAAGAAGCTTTTGCATTGCGTTGTTCAGAAAATGAAACCGTACTTGTTGCTGCCGGAAAAACAATTGCAGTCGACAAAAACAAAGGTGTTATAAAAAATGAAACAATCAATGAAACAATAGCCGCACACAAGGAAAGTGTCACTAATACTTTTCGTTTTGAGTATATAAACTGAAGAATGTTTTGTTTCTTCAAAATCTCATCAAATTGTTGATCTTCCATAAATTATTTAAAAATTCTCCATTTATTTTTCAAACAGGTCATTCTGAAATGATCCAACACTTCATTTATTCCTTTGTCTTTCATTTTCTTCATGAGTTTGTAGTTTCCTTTTCCAATTTTATAATCAAACTCATCTTCAAAAATAGGGATAATGCTTAAAAAATTTACATTTTTACCTTCAACCTCAAGTGCATTTTTTAAATCAGTGATGTAAATCGGTTCACTCAATAAGAAATACTTTTGTTGCATTTTTTCAGAAATCTGGTGAATTGGATTGCCATTTGGAAATGTGTGTCCCTCACCGTACCATGTTTTCTTTCTCACTAGATGTTTGGAGAGCTTTTGTAACCATTCAATCACCCATTGATCAGTAGGCTCATCTAAATCCCAATAAGAAGGCAAACAAAAGAATAATTCAATGAATTTTTGACCGTTTTTGGTCTCATCAACAGGTTGTTCATACGCTCTCAATCCATCCGTCATAATCAATGTTAACGGTGATCTTAAGTTCAATTCAATCGCAATCAGCGAAAAATCATCTCCATTCGTTTTTGGGATTGTTCGAATCTTTGAACTATTAAAACGAATTGTTAGTGCATTGCTTAATTCACTCATAGGACAAAGTTAATCAAGCAAGGCGGTTTGAAGCGCATTCCAAAAAAATTCTGTGGATTTGACACATCCTTGTTCAACTAACCGATGGACTTCTTCTTCTCTTTCCACTTGATAGTTTTTAGTTTGACTAAAATAACTGATCTGATCCGTATGTTGGGTTAAAGCTAAATGTATACTTTCAGGAGTTGAAAAATCTACAACTGCTTCAGGAGTTTTCTTTTGAAGTGCTATCAATTGAATTTCTGTTTTAGCACATTTAAAGACCAAACAACTGTCCGTACTTCTAAATTCCAAATAAGTTATTTGTTCGTAAACTTTCTGGAGCACGTTATCACTGAATAATTCAATCATTTGTACTGCTTTATCAGGAGCGTTTCTGTTCATTTGCTCCCATTCCTCCGCGTAAACATGATTGATAATTAAAAATTGTTTCAACTCCTCCTCCAAATGAGTCAATTCTTCTTCTGTCAATAATCTGTATTTCATTTGATTGTAAATGTACCGTGAGCAAAGTTACAAAGAATGTTTTGGGTGGTTTATATAGAATTAATTAAGTTTAGTGATATCCTAAATGGAATTCATCAAAATTTAAAAAGAATTAATTTGAATTTTATATTCAACCCTTTATATTTGTTGTATGAACCAAAAAGACCGAGAAATATCATCTAAAATTAAAAACCGGATTTTTCAAAAAAATCCGGAAGCTCAAGTTATTTTATTTGGTTCACACGCAAGAGGTCAAGCAACAATTAATTCAGATTGGGATATTTTGATTTTACTTAATCAACATAACGTAAGTCGAAATGTTGAGCGTGAATATAGAGATGAATTGTTTGATATTCAGTTAGAAATTGGCGAACCAATCTCTACTTTTGTTTTTTCAAAATTTGATTGGGAGAGTAAATTTTCGGTTACTCCCTTATTTCAAAACATTCAAAAAGACGGAATTTATTTATAATGTCTGGTACTAAAGAAGACTATATAAATTATCGTGTTCAAAAATCGCAAGAAATCTTTGATGACGCATTACTTTTATTAAATAATCAACGATGGAATTCGTGTGTGAATAGATTATATTATTCTAGTTTCTATTTAGTTAGTGCTTTACTATATAAAAATGAATTAAAACACGAAACTCATAATGGTGTAAAAACTCAATTTAATTTACATTTTGTTTAAAAACAGTTAGTTTCTATTGAATATGGGAAATTATATTCCAATTTATTTGATTGGCGACAAGAAAGTGACTATGCAGATTTTATTGATTTTGATGATGAAACAGTTGCACCACTGATTCAACAAGTAAAAGAATTTAATAGAATAGTTTTGGCTTTAATTCAAGGATAATTGTTTTGTAAACATACATTATCCACAGACAAATTAGAATTCAAATCTTAATAACTTCTGAATACTCTTTTTTAGTTATAATTCCAATGATCTGAATGCTCAATAAATCACAAAATTCGAGGATAGAATTTAAAGAAATTGATGGTTGATTTGTTAGTTGGAGAATAGAATTAAATTCTGTAATCACAATTGTTCGGATGTCGTAAATCATTTTTAAAGTCCGAAGTACATCCTCGAAATATCTCAATGATTGAATGGTATTTTGTTCAATAAAATACGAACAGTTTTTATACTCATTAGCGTAGTTGTTCTTTTGTTTGATATCAAGAGAGTTGTCAATACTTATCTTATACATCGAACTAATTACCAGTAATTTGTCCATTTCTATTTGCTTCAGTATCGAATACAATTCATTGATTGTATTTTCTTGAGAAATTGAATCATCTACCATAAGAAATTTTAAACTTTGAGTTTCCTCTGAAAGTAGGAGTTGTACCAATTTTGAGTTTAGATTTATTTGAGGAATGTCTTCCACTTTTGACCATATTATATGCCTTGCAAATAGAATGGAGTAGTCTTGATTTTTCATGAATTTAAAATCTTCTTGCATTATTTCATTGTCTTTAACGTTTGTTTTTCAAATTAAGCTTTCTATACCGCTATATTTTGTCGGTGAAATAATTTATTTTTGAAAAAAATCAAAATTGAAGAACTAATGGTACTAATCACTACGTTAAATAATATACTTTGTAACCAATAATATAAATGTCTCAATTCAAACAAATTGAACGGATTTCACGATTGCTTAATTTTTTGAAGTACAAGGCTTATCCTTCAAAAAAAGAGATTATCGACCATTTAGCGGAAAAAGAAATTTATTTAACTGAGCGTTCGTTTGAAAGAGATCTGAAAACAATTCGAGAGTTATTTTTTATAGATGTTGAATACAATCGTTTTAAAAATGGATATTACATAAATACGGAATCATTTTCCGATTTTAGTGAATGGGTACAAGTTTTTGAATTAGTAAATAATTATCAAGTTCTAAATGAAACATTGATTCAGCTAACTTCAAACTGTCAGTTCATCGATTTTGATCGGTCTACTTTAAAGTTGAATCCTGAATTTTTGAAATTGATACTAAAAGCGATAATCAATAAACAATACATTCAATTTGAATATACAAATTACCAAACCAATGCTGTGAAATCAGTTGTATTACAGTCAGTTTTGTTAAAAGAATTTCAAAATCGTTGGTATGTGTGTGGTTGTGAGGATGATGGTGTATTTAAAAGTTACGGAATAGATCGCATCACAAATCTTGAATTAAGAAGTGAGTTTTTTTCACCAACGATTAAGAATCCCAAAGAATTATTTGATCAGATAATAGGGTTAACCTTAGAAGAATATTCTTTAGAACAGGTCATACTTTCATTTCATCCTTTGCAAGGAAAATACATTAAATCACAACCTCTGCATACTTCACAACAAATACTTATAAATGATGAAATTGAATTTAGAATTGCTATACGAGTGATTCCTAACTATGAACTGGAGGAACAAATCTTAAAGCACGGTGAACGTGTGAAAGTGATTGAACCACAATGGTTGCGTGAAGAAATTAAATCAAGACTTCAAAAAGCAATTCACTATTATTAAAAAATGCAGTTTGATTTTTATGGATTTTTGTTTCTAGAAAAAATTATCTTTTTCTTTGTAAAAAATCTTATTCTATGTCTAAAATATTGATTAAAAATATCAAAGGATTAGTTCAATATGGCGAAGATATGCCCATTGCTCGTATCGGTGCTGAAATGCAACACTTACCAATCTTGGAAAACGCATTTTTGGCGATTGAAGATGGCATCATTGTAGCCTATGGTAAAATGGATGAATGGGAAGGAATTACTGATTGGAGAGGGGTAGAAGTAATTGATGCAGAGGGAAAATACGTACTTCCTGCATTTTGTGATTCACACACGCACATTGTTTTTGCGAAAAGCAGAGAAGAGGAATTTGTTGACCGTATCAAAGGACTTTCCTATGAGGAGATTGCATTGAAAGGGGGAGGAATTTTAAATTCTGCACGTAGATTAGCCGAAAAATCGGAAGATGAATTGTACGAAGAAGCATTGCAACGTGTTCAAAAAGTGATGGCTACCGGTACAGGTGCGATTGAAATTAAATCGGGATATGGATTGACAGTAGAAGCAGAAATCAAAATGCTTCGTGTGATCAAACGTTTGAAAGAGACTTTGCCTATAACGGTAAAAGCAACTTTCTTAGGTGCTCACGCTTTTCCAAAAGAATACAAAGAAAACCACAGAGGATATATTGATTTAATTATCAATGAAATGTTGCCTAAAATTGCCGAAGAACAGTTGGCTGATTACATCGATGTTTTCTGTGAGCGCAATTATTTTTCAGTGGAAGAAATGGAAGAAATTTTGACTGCTGGTAAAAAATATGGATTAACACCGAAAGTACACGTAAATCAATTTTCCATTATGGGGGGAATTGCAAAAGCGATTGAATTAGGTGCTTTGTCTGTAGACCATTTAGAGGAAATTTCCGACGAAGATATTGATGCTATCAAACATTCTGAATGTATGCCGACTTTGTTACCAAGTTGTTCGCATTTTATCAGTATTCCTTTTGGAAACGCTCGAAAATTAATGGAAGCAGGTTTACCTGTTGCGCTTGCAAGTGATTATAACCCAGGAACTACACCAACAGGTAATTTACAGGTAGTGATGTCATTAGCGTGTATCAAAATGAAAATGACCCCTGAAGAAGCCATCAATGCGCTTACGTTGAATGCTGCTTATGCAATGGGAATTCAAGATACACACGGAAGTATTACTCTGGGTAAACGTGGAACAGTAATTATCACGAATGAAATTCCATCCTTGGCTTATATTCCGTATGCATTTGGCGAGAACCACGTGGAAAGAGTGATAGTTTAAAAAAGTTACCGATAAATAAAGCCATTTCACAGATAAATAAGGTTTGCTTACCTATTTAAGTTTTTACTTTGCAAGTGTTTATAGAGTTTTGCTTCATAAACTTTAAAACTATTTACTATGAAAAATTTATTAAAATTTGGAATCCGATTTTGTTATTGGTTTGTCTACTTTTCCATTACAGTTATTCTGTTTTCAATACTTCTTTCTACTCTTGTTAATCCTCCTAAAAACCTTGTTTTTTTTAAGACTGAATTTTGGTTTATAAATGTTTTTGCTTCAATGTTAGGTTTTTATTCCTTTTATTTTTTGATTTTTAAGGCAATTAATTCTAAAACCGTTTATTATAAAATATTAATAAAAGGTGTGATTTATATTTTTACAATAGGAACATTAACATCTTTAATTAATCTTGCTATTTTAAACTATTTCGGTGACCATGTTAATCCGAGTATAGAAATAAAATTTGAAATTTTTATTGTTATACTGATTTTCAGTGCTTTACTAAGTTTGTTGCATGGAACCATTGGTTTATTTATGCGTTTATTTTTTGATTGGTTTATTATAAGTAAAGAAAAAGAACAATTAGCCGAACAAAACCATTTGATAGAGATGGAATTGGTAAAGGCTCAATTAAATCCTCATTTTTTATTTAACTCATTAAATAACATTGATGTGTTGATTTACAAAGACCAAAAGCAGGCATCTACCTATTTGAATAAATTATCAGATATTATGCGATATATGTTGTTTGAGGCAAAAACGGAACTGATTTCATTTGGAACCGAATATCATTTTATAGAAAAATACATTGCGTTGCATCAATTACGTGCTTCCAATTCGGATTATGTATTGTTAACGAATGAGATAGAAAATCAGAATGGAAATGTAGCCTCGTTGGTTTTTATGCCTTTTATCGAAAATGCGTTTAAATATTCATCGTCGTATAAGGAGGGAAATGCCATCCAAATTCAATTTCAGCAAAAAGATAATCAACTGTATTTTACTTGTAAAAACCGAATTACGAAGGATAACGATGCATTCACAACCTCAAATGGATTGGGAAATGAATTACTCAAGAAACGCTTGGAATTAATTTATAAAGAACAATATACGCTCAATTTTCATGATGAGAATGGTTACTTTTGTGTTGCGTTAACTATTCC
>CALPOI020000035.1 GCA_943325145.2 Candidatus Planktophila lacus
GTTGATGATGCAATTATGATATCTTCAATTTTATTTTCTTTAACGATGGTGTTTAGATTGTTGATTGATCCCAAAAAAGGAATTTTACTTGAATTCAGAGGCTTATAATCAGAAAAATTGAGGTACCCAATGATAATATTTCCAATGCTTTTGGGTGCTTGATTTAATTCGTTAAAAAGATGAATTACTTTTTCTGGTTCACCAATCATCAATGTGTTAAATCCTTCTTTACGCTGTTGAATTCTTCGCACTTGATACGTAATAAATAGAGTACGCATTCCAAATACGACAGTAAAATGTATAAGAAATAAACCTGAAAAAGAGGTATAGTAAGCTCTATAATCGGGGATGGTATCATCAATTAAGAGTATAAAAAACAATGCCATTGCACCAATTAGAATACCAATAAAGCTTTTCTTTAGGATTTTCAAGCGATAGAGTCTTTTTACATCGATGTAAGTACCCTGTAATGAGAATAATCCAATCCAAAAAAACGGAACTAATACCAAACCAAAATAAAAATTTGTAGTGTAGATTAGATCGCTATTTTCAATAAATAGCTTTCTGAAGGTGTAAAATACATACCAAGAAAAGCCGCAACTTAGTAAATCTAAAATAATTAAAAACAGCTTTTTTGTTTGATTCATTTGGCTTAATAGACTATTTTAAGATTATCTAAGTATACGATTCCTTCCTTTTTTGATTCAGGAAGTTCTATACGAAAATAAGTTTCAAAAAGGGTTGCATTCACTGAATAAGATACGATTTCCTTTAACTCAATGTAAATTTTCTTCCATTGCATTTGCGCAAAAGGCTGTGCATTTAATTGAATATTTGGATTGGATTTAAAGCCATTCATTGAGCTGTAACTTAAAACTCCAGTCAATATATTTAAATCGTTTTTGTAATCCATTTCTAAATAAACATCTTTTCCTTTTGGTAAATTCAAATTGCTCAATGTTTTACCAACCCAAATAGAATCTTTTTGTGTTAACTGTATTTTTGCGCATTGATTACCGTATTTTACTACTGACTTATCTGATGTAAGTGATAAAACATTAGCGGAATAATCTGTTCCTGTTTGTAGTTTACTACTTGCTACTTCAAAATCTTCAATCCAAAAATTTGCTTCAATAGTATAAGCAGTGGAAGGTGAGATGGAAATTTCATTTCCTGGACTAAAAAGTTTGTTTATTTTATGTGGTTTACAAAATGGATACACTTTTTTGGTTGCTGAAATTCCATTGTTTCGAATTGCGGGATAAATTTCTATGTTCAGTTCTCCTGATTGTAAAATAGGTATTTTAACTGGCAACTCAAAGAATCCTATTATTTTGTTGTCAATGATAACATAGGCATCTGTAAAAGAAGAACTTGTTAAATCTCCTTCATTATTGGTTCCATTTTCTTGAATTTTCCATGGTTGTATTTCCAACCAGGTGGGAGTTGGATTGTTTTTAATACAACTTGAAAAAGTGAGTAATAATATAAGAATTTGAAGAAGGTACTTCATTTAATTTTAGTTTTTCTCATAAATATAATCACATTGTCTTGAATTAAGAAATTGAGAATAAAATCTTATATGTTTTTCCTTAAAATTCCAGTATGGTATAAGTTTTATAACGATTTTGTTTAAGTTTTTGAATTCTCTTTTTTAATCGATGATATATAAAAAAAAGGGGGTGAATTCCTTAAGAATCACCCCCGAAATATTAACTCAAATTGTTATTGAAACATGTCCTTCACTCGTTGAAAAAAACCTTTTTCTGATCCATCTAATTTAGGCGAAAAGTTCTCACTCGATTTTAGTTTTTCTAGAATTTCTTTCTCTTCTTTACTGATTTTTGTAGGTGTCCAAACGTTTATATGCACAAATAAGTCTCCCGTACCATACCCTTGGAGTTGTGGTAAACCTTTTCCTTTCAAGCGCAACATTTTACCACTCTGCGTACCTGGTTCAACCTTTATTTTTGCTTTACCGTTTACAGTTGGTATTTCAATACTTTCTCCCAAAACGGCATCCATAAAACTTATAAACGCTTCAAAATGTAAGTTTTCACCTTCTCTTCTTAATTGATCGTGTTGTAATTCTTCAATAACAACAATTAAATCTCCCGGGAGTCCGTTGAATGGACCTGCATTACCTTTTCCAGTAACGCTTAGTTGCATTCCTTCTTCAACACCAGCAGGAATATCTATTTCGATTACTTCTTCCTGTCGTTTTAATCCATTCGCATCTGTATCACTTGGTTTGTGATCAATCATTTTTCCTGCACCTTGACACGTTGGACAAGTTGCTTGAGTCTGCATATTCCCCAAGAAAGTTTGTGCCATTCGGGTAACTCTACCAGCACCATTACAAGTTTGGCATGTCTTAAATGTTACACCTTCAGCATTAACTAATTTGTTGACTTTGATTTTTTTCTTAACGCCTTCAGCTATTTCTTCAAGCGTTAACTTCATTTTTACACGAAGATTAGTTCCTTTGACAACGTTAGAACCTCTTCTTGAACCACCACCAAATGATCCGCCGAACGAACCTCCAAAGATGTCTCCGAATTGGCTGAAAATGTCGTCCATATTCATTCCGCCTCCGCCACCGAATCCACCGCCACCGTTCATTCCAGCATGCCCAAATTGATCGTATCTTGATTTTTTATTTGCATCGCTTAATACTTCATATGCTTCAGCAGCTTCTTTGAACATTTCCTCTGCTTTTGCATCTCCAGGATTCTTATCAGGATGGTATTGCAAAGCAAGTTTTCTGTATGCTTTTTTAATTTCAGACTCGTTAGCTGATCGACTCACGCCTAAAATTTCGTAATAATCTCTTTTTTGACTCATTGCTTGTCTATTATTGTCCTACGACCACTTTTGCGTAACGTATTACTTTATCATGTAAGTAATATCCTTTTTCTACATCATCTACAATTTTACCAACTAAATCTTCGGATGGTGCAGGAATGTTTGCAATTGCCTCATGTAATTCACTGTCAAACGATTCCCCTTTAGCTAACATTACTTTCAAACCTTTATTTTCAAGAGTAGTTTTAAGTTTGTTGTAGATTAAATGGAATCCTTCTTTTAAAGTTGTAAGGTCTTCTACATTTTCATTGTTTGCAATGGCTCTTTCGAAATCGTCCAATGTGGTAATTAATTCTTTCAATACTCCAGCACTAGCTGTTGCAATTAAATCAATCTTCTCTTTATTCGTTCTTTTTCTGTAATTGTCAAATTCTGAATAAAGACGTAGGTAACGATCATTTAATTCTGCCAATTTCTCCTCTGGGGTAGGTTCAGTTTTAATTTCCTCTTGCTCGATATTTTCAGCGGAAGAATTTTCAACAGCCTCAGCAGTCTCATTGATTTCAGAACTAGTTTCTGAATGTGTTTGTTCGTTCAATTCTTTTTCTTCAGACATAGTAATTAAATTTAATAGTTTTTTAAGCAAACTCTTTGCCATAATGTTTTTTCTTGTCAAAATGACAGAGTATTTAAATGGTGTAGTTGAAATTGTCAGTTTATTTCAATAGTTTGTCTATCTCAACATGGAGTCCGAGACCTCGTAATGATTGTCCAGATGCTACAATTTTTCCCGAGCCATCGATTAAGAATCCTGTAGGAATGGAGGTAACGCCATAATTCCTTGCGATTTGTCCACCTTTGTCTAACACGTGTTGTTTCCAAATTAAACCATCAGTTTCGATTGCTTTTTTCCAATCTATTTCATTTCTATCGAGGGAAATACTAATGACTTCAAATCCTTTTCCTGTTTGAAATTTGCTTTTTTTGTATTTGTTATAAGCCTCAACAACATTCGGGTTTTCTTTTCGGCATGGACCACACCAAGAAGCCCAAAAATCAAGTAAGATGACCTTTCCTTTGAAATCTGAGAGATTAATTTTTGTTCCATTTACTGTGGTTGCTTCGAAATCTGTAGCAGTGTTGTCTACTTCTTGCGAATAAGCAATTGATTGTAAACATACTAATAAAGTAAATAATATCTTTTTCATTAGCCTATCCTTCTAATATCTGCTCCTAAGTTTCTTAATCTAAGATCAATGTCTTGATAACCTCTATCGATTTGATCAATGTTTTCTATGATGCTTTTTCCTTTTGCAGATAATGCAGCGATCAATAAAGATACTCCTGCTCTTATATCTGGTGAGGACATCGTAATTCCTTTTAAAGTATGTTGATTGTTCAATCCAATTACAGTAGCGCGGTGAGGATCACATAAGATGATTTGCGCTCCCATGTCGATAAGTTTATCTACAAAAAACAAACGGCTTTCAAACATTTTTTGATGAATGAGCACACTACCTTTTGCTTGTGTTGCAACAACCAAAATGATTGAAAGTAAATCAGGTGTAAAACCAGGCCATGGGGCATCAGAAATGGTTAGTATCGAGCCATCAATAAAGGTGTCAATTTCGTAATTTTCTTGTGCAGGAATATAAATATCGTCACCTCTTCTTTCGAGTTGGATGCCAAGACGTTTGAATACATCAGGAATAATCCCCAGGTTATCATAACTTACGTCTTTGATGGTTAATTCTGATTTAGTCATTGCAGCCAAACCAATGAAACTGCCTATTTCAATCATATCGGGCAAAATTCTGTGGTAGCAACCGTTCAATGTGGACACACCTTCTATATGAAGCATATTAGAACCTACACCTTCAATTTTAGCACCCATTGCATTCAACATACCGCAAAGTTGCTGTAAATAAGGTTCACATGCAGCGTTGTAAATGGTGGTTTTTCCTTTTGCCATTACTGCAGCCATCACCACATTTGCTGTTCCAGTAACAGAAGCTTCATCTAATAAAATGTAAGTTCCCTTTAATTCACTTGCCTCAATGGAATAAAAATGTTCATTTGAGTCGTAGTTGAATTGTGCACCTAGTTTTGCAAATCCCTCAAAGTGGGTATCCAATCTTCTTCTTCCAATTTTGTCTCCTCCTGGTTTAGGGATGTATCCCTTTCCAAACCTTGCCAATAATGGACCAACAATCATGATTGAACCTCTAAGAGAAGAAGCTCTTTTTTTAAATTCTTCAGATTCTAAAAAATCTAAATCTATTTCTTTGGCTTGAAATACATAAGTACCTTTTTCTACTTTTTCTATTTTCACTCCCATTGCCTGCAATAAACTAATCAGTTTATTGACATCAATAATGTCAGGTATGTTAGAAATTGTGACTTTTTCTTCTGTCAAAAGTACAGCACATAAAACTTGAAGTGCTTCATTTTTTGCACCTTGAGGAGTAACTTCTCCTTTTAAGGGTTTTCCTCCATGTATTTCAAATGATGCCATGTATTAATATTTTTTCTTGAATTTATTTTTGTTGTTCTGATTGTTTTTGTTCTTACCGTTATTGTTATTTGGTCTATTTTTTGAAAGTCCCATAGTACGCAATATTTGATTGGTATGGATCAAACTTTCTGGGTTTTCTAACTTCAGTTGACCTTCAGTAAGCTCCGATAAATGTTGTGCAATTACATTGTTTTCAACGGCGTCATTGTTGTAGGAGAGGAATTGCTTTTTCATGAAATTGGCCATTGTGGTGACCAAATATTCTTTGGTAGGCCTGTCCTCTTCTTTTGTAGTTGCATTTAGTATCGATTGGGTATATTTTCCGTAGTGACCAAATTTTATTTTCCCTTTTGGATACGCCATGTGTTGCGGCTTTTCATACAGGATTTCCAAATCTGGCTTATCATAAGGAGAATCTACATCAAGTTGGAAATTTGACATAATGAACAAATGCGTCCATAATTTATGTCTATAGTCATCAACGTCTCTCAAATGGGGGTTTAATTGTCCCATCACTTCAATGATTGCTTTTGCTGCTAAATTTCGTTCTTCTTTATTTTCGATTTCCATCGCATGCGCAATCATTTTTTGCACATTTCTTCCATATTCAGGAAGTAACATTTGTGAGCGTTGGGTATTGTATTCCATAGTATTTATTGTACGTCAAATTTAGAAAGAAAGTTGAATAGTCGTGCCATTCAAACATTAATTTGAATTATAAAGGTGTGAATACCTAAATAATTAGAGTAGATTGTTGAATGAAAAATGTTTGATAATTGAAATGTTTTTGGCTAAACATTTCAATATCAGTGTTTAATATTTTTGGTTTAGTTGAATTTTTTTGTAAGATTCAATATTTTGTAAAAACCAGTTATATGTATTTTTAATGCCTTCTTTTAATTCAATTTTTGATTCCCAGCCTTCCTGTTTAATTTTTGATACATCCATTAATTTTCTGGGTGTACCGTCTGGTTTTGAGGTGTTCCAGATGATTTCGCCAGTATGTCCTGTGATCTCTTGAATTATTAATGCTAAGTCTTTGATGGTAATGTCTGTACCTGATCCAATGTTATAAAGCGATTCATTAAGCTGATTTTCAATAGAGAAAACAACTGCATCCGCTAAGTCCTGCACGTGAAGAAATTCTCTCATGGGTGTTCCTGTACCCCACAATTCAACAGGTGTGTTTCCTGCCATTTTCGCTTCGTGAAATTTTCGAATCATTGCTGGCATCACATGAGATGTTTCTAAATCAAAATTGTCGTGAGTACCGTATAAGTTAGTAGGCATTAAACTGATGAAGTCTTTACCAAATTGTTTTTTTAAAGCTTCACATGCCTTCACACCCGTAATTTTTGCAATTGCATACCATTCGTTAGTTGGCTCTAGAGAAGAGGTCAATAAACTTTCCTCTTGAAGTGGTTGTGGAGCAAGTTTGGGGTAAATGCATGAACTCCCTAAAAAAATAAATTTTTTCACATTGTATTTGAATGAAAAGTCGATCAAATTGTTTTGAATTTGAAGGTTTTCCATTAGAAAATTATAAGGAAAATTATTATTTGCTAAAATTCCACCAACGCGTGCTGCAGCATCAATAACAATATCTGGTTGAGTGGTTTCAAAGAAATCTTTTACGGCTTGTTGGTCACGCAAATCCAATTCTTTTGAGGATTTTCCGATTAAATTGGTGTATCCTTTTGCTGACAATGCATTCCAAATTGCTTTTCCCACCATTCCATTGTGGCCAGCGATGTAAATTTTTGAGCTTAAATTCATTGTCGATTATTCAAAATAATTGAAGGTACTAAAGTTCCCTTCTTTTAAATATTGGTCTTTCTGCATTAATTTAACGTCAGATTTCATCATGTCTTTCACTAAATCGGCTAAATCATATTGTGGAACCCAACCCAACTTATTGTTTGCTTTCGAAGGATCTCCGATAAGTAAATCTACTTCGGTAGGTCGGAAATATTTTGGATCTACTGCCAATACTTCTTTTCCGATTTCAATCTGGAATTCAGGGTCGTTACATTTTTTGACGTATGCTTTTTCGTCCACTCCTTCTCCTACAAAATCTATTTCAATGCCCACTTCGTTGAATGCCATGCGAACAAATTCTCTTACAGGTGTTGTTGTTCCTGTTGCAATTACCCAATCCTCTGCTTCGTCCGCTTGGAGTATCATCCACATCATGCGGACATAATCTTTGGCATGTCCCCAATCGCGTTGCGCATCTAAATTTCCGAGGTATAATTTATCTTGTAATCCCAAAGCGATTCGTGCGGCTGCGCGAGTGATTTTACGTGTTACAAAAGTTTCTCCTCTGATTGGTGATTCATGATTGAATAAAATACCATTACATGCATACATTCCATAAGCCTCTCTGTAATTTACTGTAATCCAATACGCATACATTTTAGCTACTGCATATGGACTTCTTGGATAAAATGGAGTTGTTTCAGATTGAGGTACTTCTTGAACTTTACCATACAATTCTGAGGTGGAAGCTTGATAAATTCGTGTCTTTTTTTCTAAGCCTAATAAACGTACCGCATCCAGAATTCTTAATGTGCCTAATCCGTCTGCATTTCCAGTATATTCTGGTGTTTCAAATGAAACTGCAACGTGACTCATTGCTGCTAAATTGTAAATCTCATCTGGCTGTATCTCTTGGATCAAACGAATTAAATTGGTGCTATCCGTCATGTCTCCATAATGCAAGATGAAATTTTTATTTTCTAAATGAGGATCTTGGTACAAATGGTCGATTCGATCCGTGTTAAAAAGTGAAGTTCTTCTTTTTAAGCCGTGTACGATATAACCTTTTTTTAATAAAAATTCACTTAAATAAGCTCCGTCTTGTCCTGTTACCCCCGTAATAAATGCTGTTTTCATTTGTGTTATTTTGTCGGAATTGATATCAACTCTTTGTATAAGTTGGTTTTATTTTGCAAATATATTCTATTTTAGAGATAGAAGGATGTGCTTTTTGGGAATAATAACTCTTAATCATTTAAAATTCATCTTTCAAGCTTAATGTTTATAGTTGACATTTTAATTTACTAACAATATTTCTTGGTGAATTCCCAAAGTATAACACCCGCACACACTGAAACATTCAAACTATGTTTTGTCCCAAATTGAGGTATTTCAATGATGTGATCACTTAAATCAATGACTTCTTGATCCACACCATCTACTTCGTTTCCAAATACTAAAGCGATTTTCGAGTAGTTTAATTGAGATGTATTCTGTAATAAGAGCGTTTTTTCTGCCTGTTCAATGGAAGCAATGGTAACTCCTTTTTCTTTGAGTTCGGTTACTAATTCAACTATTGATGTTCGATGTTCCCAAATCACACTTTCAGTTGCTCCAATAGCTGTTTTATTGATTTCTCGGTGTGGTGGTGTAGCAGTGATACCGCACAAATAAATTTTTTCCACATTGAAGGCATCACATGTTCTGAAAAATGAACCGATGTTATTCAAGCTTCTGATATCGTTGAGAATTACAAGTATTGGATGTTTTTTTTGAGTTTTAAATTCTTCTTCTGAAACTCGATTCAATTCCCAAAGTTTTAGCTTTCTGTTCATTGTTGTTGAAAATTAGTACGTGTAAAAAGTAGTCACGTGATGAATGAGGATTAACTTTACATTGCAAATCTTCAAAAATAGACCGACGTGGCAAAAGAAAAAGCAGAAAAAAATTCAAGTGAAACTCCTTTAATGCAACAATACAATCAAATTAAGGCCCGTCATCCTCAGGCTTTGCTGTTGTTTCGAGTTGGAGATTTTTACGAAACTTTTGGAGAAGATGCAATTAAAACATCCAAAATTCTTGGAATTACGCTTACGAAAAGAAGAAATGGAGATTCCTCAATTGAGTTGGCGGGGTTCCCACATCATTCCGTGGATAATTACTTACCAAAGTTAGTACGAGCGGGACAACGTGTTGCAATTTGCGACCAATTAGAAGACCCTAAGATGACCAAAACCATTGTGAAACGTGGAGTGACTGAATTGGTAACGCCGGGTGTTTCTTTCAATGACCAGGTATTGGATCAAAAGAAAAATAATTTTTTGTGTGCCATTCATTTAGATGTAAAAATACATGGTGTCTCTTTTCTTGATATTTCGACAGGTGAGTTTTTAATTGCTGAAGGTTCATTGGAGTACATCGACAAGTTGATCCAAGGGTTTGAGCCCAGCGAAATCATCTATCAAAAGAAGATGACTACCTTATTTAAAGAGAATTTTGGAGAGAAATATTACACTTATAAATTAGAGGATTGGGTATTTACATTTGATTTTTCACAAGAATCTTTGAATAAGCATTTTGGAACGAAAAATTTAAAAGGCTATGGTGTTGAAGAGTTGCAAAAAGGAATTGTTGCAGCAGGCGCAATACTTCATTATTTGTCCGAAACACAGCACGATAAATTAGGACACATTACTAGTTTGTCAAGAATTGAGGAGGGGAAGTATGTTTGGTTGGATCGATTTACTGTTCGGAACTTAGAATTAATTAACTCATCAAATGAGGGAGCAACTACTTTATTGGATGTGTTGGATGCTACTCTTACTCCTATGGGGGGGAGAATGTTGAAACGGTGGATGGTGCTTCCTTTGAAAGAATTAAAGCCAATTCAAGACAGATTGGATGCCGTTGAATTTTTATTCAAAGAAGATACTGTTTCAGACCGTATTTCAGACCGATTAGGGGATATAGGTGATTTAGAACGTTTGATTTCTAAAGTTGCAGTTGGAAGAGTTCATCCAAAAGAAGTGCGTCAGTTGGGTAATACCTTGTTACAAATGTCTCCGATTAAGCTAGAGTTGGAACAGACGAATACCTCTTCATTAATGAGTTTAGGGAAGCGTTTGGATGTGTGTCAAGGTTTGATTGATACGATCAATACAACTTTGATGGAAGATCCAGCGGTGCAAGTAGGAAAGGGCTTGGTAGTTGCAAAAGGTGTTAATTCAGAATTAGATGAATTGCGTGAGATTGCTTTTAATGGAAAAGCGTATTTAGAAGATTTACAATTAAGAGAATCAGAACGCACAGGAATTCCTAGTTTGAAAGTTTCATTCAATAATGTTTTCGGGTATTATTTGGAAGTAACCAATACACACAAAGACAAAGTTCCAGAAGAATGGATACGAAAGCAGACCTTAGTAAATGCAGAACGATACATTACGCAGGAGTTAAAAGAGTACGAAAGTAAAATATTGGGTGCCGAAGAAAAAATGCATGCTATTGAAGCGCGTATTTTTCAAGAGTTAGTTCTTTCAATGGCTGATTACATTCAGCCGATTCAACAAAATGCATTCATTATTGGTCAATTAGATTGCTTGGTTTCCTTTGCAACTGTCTCTAAACTAAATGGCTATGTTCGACCTGACATGGATAAATCATTTGTGATAGATATTAAAAATGGCCGTCATCCAGTAATTGAAAAACAATTAAAAGTAGGAGATGAGTATGTCGCAAATGATGTTTTTTTAGACAAAGAAGCTCAGCAGATCATTATGATTACAGGTCCAAATATGTCTGGTAAAAGTGCGTTGTTGCGTCAAACAGCTTTGATTTCCTTAATGGCGCAGATGGGGTGTTTTGTTCCCGCTTCTGAAGCTCGATTAGGGCTTGTAGATAAGGTTTTTACAAGAGTTGGTGCTTCGGATAATATTTCTTCTGGTGAATCAACGTTCATGGTGGAAATGAATGAAACTTCAAGTATTTTGAATAATTTATCGGACCGAAGTTTGATTTTGTTGGACGAAATAGGACGGGGTACAAGTACTTATGATGGGATTTCTATCGCTTGGGCAATTGCTGAATACATTCATGAACACTCAAAAGTAAAAGCAAAGACTCTTTTTGCAACACATTATCATGAGTTGAATGAAATGACCAATCAATTTTCACGAATTCAGAATTACAATGTTTCTGTTAAAGAAACAGGAAATAAAATTTTATTCCTTCGAAAATTAACACCAGGAGGTAGTGAACATTCTTTCGGGATTCATGTCGCTAAACTTGCTGGTATGCCAAAGCAAGTGATTGATCGAGCGAATAAAATTTTAGTGCAATTAGAAAAATCGCATGCCGGACAAGAAAAAAAGAAAGTTACTTCAGGACCAAAAGTAGACGACATGCAATTGAGTTTCTTTCAATTAAACGATCCTGTTTTAGAGCAGATTAGAGAAGAACTGGTTGCGATTGATATCAATACCTTAACACCAGTTGAAGCGCTAATGAAATTAAATGAAATAAAAAAATGGACAGGAGGATAAAAAAAAACGCCAAAAGTGTTTGAAATATAAAAATAAGACTTATATTTGCACACACTTTTAAGGGAACGCTTAACGAAATGTTCATCTAACCTTAATGTTTTACTGCGAGAATAGCTCAGTTGGTAGAGCACAACCTTGCCAAGGTTGGGGTCGCGAGTTCGAATCTCGTTTCTCGCTCGATTTTAAAGTCTGCTCGGGTGGTGGAATTGGTAGACACGCCGGACTTAAAATCCTGTGCCTGTATGGGCGTGCGGGTTCAAGTCCCGCTCCGAGTACAATGTGTGAACAGAAACCCTTAATCTTCAATAGATTGAGGGTTTTTTGTTTTAGCGTGCCCAACATTCGTCCAACGCATTTTTTTTCTTATTTTTAACATATATTATGATTTGAACCAACGGTTTGGTTGTAAAATGTTCACTTATGGAAGAAATGTATTGTTTTGAGGATTGGTATTCGGGTAAAGTAAACTTAGATACAGAACCATTATTTAATGTTGGAAAAGATATTCCTACCATAGTCAGTCTTAACAATTTCACCAAATTAGACCAAGAAAGAATTTTAGAAGAAAAACGAATTATTTTCGATAATAAGGTAGGATATATTTTTGATGGTTTTAAAAACGAATTTCTTTCAAGATTCGATAATTCTAATTATAAATTAAAATTACTTGATTCTCATATTAAAGAGTCTTTTGCAATATTGAATAATAAAATACCCAATGTAGATATTATAAAAACTAAATATTGGGAGATTTTGTTTGCACAAGAGGACTTAATTAAAATTCAATATTATTACAAAACTTATTTGTTGAAGGGTAATACAAATAATTTTCATTTTGTTCATAGTGTAAATAGTAAGTATTACAATGAAAATTGTGTTAAAAATGAAGTCTATTCTAAGGCTTTGAATGATTTTCATATATTTCTAACAAAACTTGAGAATCGATTAAGAAAAAAATCATCAGAAAAAAATGATTTAGGTTTAACTAAAAATAATCGAGATTCTAATTCTAAAAATAAATCTAAAAATATAAATTCAGA
>CALPOI020000036.1 GCA_943325145.2 Candidatus Planktophila lacus
AATGGAGATCGAGCTAAAGTTTCTCAAGTGCTCACCAATTTGATTAATAATTCGATTAACTACGGAAATGCCAAAGGAGAAACGGTGATTCGTTTTCACGAAATTGATGATTTAATTTTGGTTGAAATTTCGGACAATGGACCCGGGATCGCTAAAAAAGACATCCCTCGATTGTTTGAACGCTTTTATCGTGTGGAAAAAAGTAGAACCCGTAATGAAGGTGGTTCAGGTTTGGGGCTTGCAATCGTGAAACATATTGTGGAGTCTCATAATCAAACGATTAATGTGAGAAGTACACTTGGAATTGGAAGTACTTTTTCTTTTACATTGGAGAAAGCTAACTCTAAGGATTCAGAATTAGTTACGAGTAAAGGAATAAAAATCAGGTAAGTGATTCTATTGCTTCTTTGGTGCCAATTGTACAAGTGATAAAGTCTTTGTCTTTTTTTGGACTTCTAGCAGGCGAAAATTCACGGCCGTAAAAGATAATTTGTAAATGCAATTTATTCCACAAGGTTTTCGGAAATAGTTTTTTTGCATCTTTTTCAGTCTCCACTACATTTTTTCCAGAAGTGATTCCCCAACGAGTTAGAAGTCGATGAATATGGGTGTCAACTGGAAATGCGGGAACACCAAATGCTTGTGACATGACAACGGAAGCTGTTTTATGTCCAACTCCAGGAAGTTCTTCCAAAGCATCAAAATCTGCAGGAACTTCCCCATTGTATTTTTCTAATAAAATGTGCGACAAGGTGTGAATTGCGCTCGATTTTTTTGGCGATAACCCACAAGGTTTAATGATTTCTCGAATTTCTTCTACTGTAAGTAAAATCATTTCCGCTGGGGTAGTAGCTTTTGAAAAAAGTAAAGGGGTAATTTTATTGACGCGTTCATCCGTGCATTGTGCAGATAATAATACAGCAATCAACAAAGTGAAGGGATCAGAATGATTCAATGGAACTGGAGTAGTTGGGTATAACTTTTCAAGTTCGTTCACAATGTATACTGCTTTTTCCTTTTTAGTCATGGAAGCTATTTAATGCGTTGAATGTTGATATAGAATTCAGGAGAAACGGATAAATCTTCATAGCCCTTTTCAAGAGGTTTTAGTTGCGTAGAAGGGTAAATCCAATCTCCGTTTTCTAGTCGAAGGGGCATATCAAAGTGAGGGAGACAATTGGTCCATTTATAGTAAATCGTGCTGCCTTTTACTGTGTATTCCAAAGTAGGAACATCCTTCGTTCTCAGGTATTGTTCAAAAATTAAAAACAAGTTGGTATTGGTGTAGAGTTGAATGAAATTCTCAATTTCTTCTGAAGTTACGATTTGATGGAAAAACTCTTGGTTCATTGCTCGCAACATAGCTCTGAATTTATCATCGTCTCCTATAAATTGTCTTAAAATATGAATTAAGTTTGAGCCTTTGTAGTACATGTCTCCACTTCCCTGGTTGTGTACATTGTATTCTCCAATAATCGGGCGGTCATTTTGTATTCTTTTACGGATACCACTTAAATAGGACAATGCAGCGTCTTTATTTTGAGTTTCTTCTACAAATAAAACTTCAGAATAACTGGTAAAAGCTTCATGAATCCACATGTCTGCGATGTCTTTGCTCGTAATATTATTTCCAAACCATTCGTGTCCAGTTTCGTGAACGATGATAAAATCCCATTTTAAGCCTGCTCCAGATCCTGATAAATCATTTCCTAAATAGCCATTTTTAAATTCATTTCCATAAGCAACGGCACTTTGGTGTTCCATGCCAAGGTAAGGAGCTTGAACCAACTTATAACTGTCATCGTAAAAAGGGTAGGGACCGAACCATTTTTCGAACACTTTTAGAACATTTGGAACTTGTTTGAATTGATTGTACGCTTTTTCATACTCTTCTGTTAATGCCCAATAATTAAGTTGTAATGGACCATTTTCACCGCTAAAATTCTCTCTCCAATTCTTATATTTCCCAATGTAAACTGTTATATTATAAGAATTGATTGGGTTTTTGACTTCCCATATGTAATGTGTTTTTTTTCCAGTATTCAATTGGTCTTTGAGTCTCCCATTTGAAATGGCACTTAGACCCTTAGGAACAATCACTGTAACTTGAGCACCTAAATCTGGTTCGTCACCTTGGTAATCTTTACACGGAAACCACGAACTTGCACCTAAACCTTGACATGCTACCGCCACCCAAGGATTTCCTGTGTTATCCGTTTTCCAAATCCATCCTCCTTCCCAAGGTGGAGAGACTGCTTCTCTTGGCTTTCCAGAAAAATGGACTGAAATTTCGTAGTTTTCATTTAAATTTAATTTTGAAGGAAATTCAATCCACCAAACATTGTTCGAGTGTGTAAAATGGAGAGTATCTTTTTCAAAAAGAATAGCGTCTATTTTCATTCCAAGCTGTAAATCGAGCTGCATTCTAGTTTGCGTTCCAACTACTTGAAATAGAATTTTGTTGGTGCCTGATAATTCATGCGATTCAATAGTAGGTTCTACAGTAAGTGTGTATTTTTTTATGTCCCACCAAGCGCGTTCTGGAGTATCGCTACCTCTTAAAGTATCGTTAGTTGTAAATGGTTGTGTATTACCTATAACTGTTATTAAAAAGCAAAAAATTAAAAAGCAAAACCTTTTGATAGGCATTTTATGAACGGAATTATATTTTTCGTGTAAAATTAGTTTATTTTTACGTGAGAATGATTGTTATGGAGACGAATAAAACTATATTAAATAAAATTCTTATCATTACTTATTATTGGCCCCCTTCTGGAGGTGGAGGTGTACAAAGGTGGGTGAAATTTTGTAAATATTTACCTGAATATGGTTTTGAACCAATCGTTTTAACAGTAGCACCTTCGGACGCATCTTACACGTTAATAGACCATTCTTTGGAAAAAGAGATTTCTGCAGATTTAAAAGTTCACACAACAAAATCAGTAGAGTCTTTACAACTTTTTATGAAATTATTTGGTCGTAAAAAGCTTCCTCATTCTGGTTTTTCAGGTGAAAATAAAGCAACATTTTTCAGTAAATGCTCGCGCTTTATAAGAGGGAATTTTTTTATTCCTGACCCTAGAAAGGGATGGAATAAGTTTGCCCAAGAGAAAGCTGTTCAGTTGATAAAAGAACACTCTATTAAATATGTAATCACAACAAGTCCTCCTCATTCCACCCAATTGATCGGCTCCTATTTGAAAAAAAGGTGTGCAATTGAATGGTTGGCGGATTTAAGAGATCCTTGGACTGATATCTATTATTATAATGATTTAATGCATACTTCTATCGCTCGTAAAATCGACGCGAAGTATGAGCTGGAAGTACTAAAACAAGCTGATCAAGTGTTGGTCGTTAGTCCTGCGATTCAACGATTATTTGCTTCAAAAATAACTGAATCGAAACGAGAAAAAATAAACGTTTTACCGAATGGGTATGACGAGCAAGATGTCGAGGTATTTCCTCGTTCGAGTTCTCCTGTAAACCAGTTTGTAATTACGTATACTGGAAATTTAGCATCCAATTATCCAGGAGATGTTTTTTTAAATGTGTTGAAAAAATTAATCGACCAAAATCCGGCTGTAAAAATTATCTTTCGATTTGTAGGTGTTTTTCCAACTCAATTGAACGATTTAATACATACGTTACAGTTAGAAACCTCCATTGAACACATTGAATATGTTGAACATAGTCAGGTGTTTAAGTATTTGAATACTTCTGATGCTCTTTTTTTAGCTATTCCTGAAGCAAAAAACAATGAAGGTATATTGACAGGTAAACTTTTTGAGTATTTAGCTACTAATAAACCAATTGTATGTATTGGTCCGTCTCATGGAGATGCTGCTGCGATTCTACATTCATGTTCCATCGGTAAAACATTTGATCGAGGTCAAGAAAAAGCGGCGCTCACTTATCTTCAGGCGTTGGTAGAGGCTCATCAGCAAACTAGGCATTATTTTTCAAAGACGGATGTTTACAAGAAATATTCAAGAAAAAATTTAACGAAAGAGCTTGTTGAGTTGATGTTAGCAAAGAAGTAACTTATATTTGTAGTTCACTATAATTGATGTAACGATAAGAGTATGTGTGGTATTCATGGATTTTTAACACAACGCATTGGTTCGGAAGAGGCACAGAAATTAATTCGTTCGATGGTAAACTCAACCAACCATCGTGGTCCAGATTATTCTAGTGTAGTTAATGTTGATCATTGTTATTTAGGTCACAATCGATTGAGTATTATTGATTTGTCAGAATCAGGAAATCAACCGATGCACTACAAGCACTTTACAATCGTTTTCAATGGTGAAATTTACAATTACAAAGAGTTACGCGATGAACTCTTAAATAACGGATATTCTTTTGATTCTGAGTCAGATACAGAAGTGATTCTGAAAGGGTACGAGTATTGGGGGGAGAAGGTTGTGTCTAAATTTTTAGGCATGTGGTCCTTTGCAATTTACAATAGTCATTCCAAAGAATTATTTTGTTCTCGAGATCGTTTTGGAATCAAACCCTTTTATTATTGTGTTTCTGGCAGTGAATTTTATTTTGCATCAGAGATAAAATCACTAAAAATCACACCCGTTTTTTCATCTCAATTAAACTTAAATCAAGTAAGCAAGGGATTGCAATTAGGTTGGGTTGGATTTAAGAATGAAACTTATTTTGAACAAGTGAATGCACTTGAACCTGGTAATTCAATGGTTATAACTGCTGAAGGTATTGTTCAAAAGAAGCCGTATTGGGAAATTCAGCCCGGAAAAAATGGTTCAGAGAACACATTACAAAGTTTCCAACAATTGTTTCAAAACTCATTGGATTTACATATGCGCAGTGATGTTGCTGTAGGAGCAACATTGAGTGGAGGGTTAGATAGTTCAAGTATCGTATGTAGTATTTTAGAGCAACAATCAGCAAAAGATTTGCATACCTTCTCTATTTTTTATGAAGGTACACATGCAGTGGACGAGCGTCCATTTATTTATGAAATAGAAAAGAAATATCCCACTAAGTTTCATTCCCACTATTATTCCCCGACACCCAATGAAATTGCAGCTGATTTTCATTCAATCGCGCAAACTATGGACGTGCCATTGTCAGGGTCTTCACCAATTTCACAATACTATGTTATGAAATTAGTCAAAGAAGCTGGTGTCAAAGTAGTGTTGAGTGGACAAGGTGCAGATGATTACATGGGAGGTTATTTGCATGGATTTTATCGTTTTTTCGCAGATAAATTCACTTCCCTTGAATGGAAAAGTTTATTGAGAGAGTTTCACTTATACAAACAATTTCAAGAGGCAAGCTGGGGAAAGATGACAAACGTTGCTTTGAAAAGCTTGATGTGCGTATTTTTATCTGAAAAATATTTGTATCGAATGGAATACGAGCAATATCTGCCTTTCGTTATGGATAAAAAAAGTTTTTCTTCAACGTGGAATTTGCCTGAGTTTTCTTCCAGTAAATTGGATAATTTTCATTTTGCATTGATGGATTATTCTAGTTTACCTACGTTGTTGCACTACGAAGATCGAAATTCAATGGCTCACTCGGTCGAGAGCCGCGTTCCATTTTTAGATCATCGTATTGTAGAATTGTTATTTTCATCCAATTCAAATTTTAAAATTAAGGAGGGGTATACTAAAAGAATTTTGCGAGATTCAATGGAAGGAGTTTTGCCCAAAACGATCCAATATCGAAAAGATAAAAAGGGGTTTGTTACACCGGGAGAGGTTGTTTGGCTGCGAGGTTGTTTGGCGCATTTGTTAGAAATCGATTTTAGCGTACTTCCATTTTTAGACAGGCAAAAGGTTACAACCGTCATCAATGATTTTAAAAAAGGAAGCAACGTTCATGCTAATTTAGTTTGGAGAATTGCCAATTTGAGTTATTGGATTAAAAATTTTAATTGATGGAACAGTCGAAAAGAACGTATTTTGAAAATATAGACGGGTTACGTGCAATTGCAGCAATTGCAGTTATTTTGACACATCTTTCTTACTTCATTCAACCTAAATCAGCCTTTGAAACTTTAATTAAAGGAGTAATTTCGATTGGGGGAATGGGTGGTAAATTAGGAGTTATTTTCTTCTTTATTTTGAGCGGTTTTTTAATCACTTATTTGCTTTTTGAAGAGCGGAAAAAAACAGGTGAAGTCAACATTTTGAAATTTTATGTGCGAAGAATATTACGTATTTGGCCCTTGTATTTTTTAACGCTTTTGTTTGGTTTTTTGATATTTCCATTGTTTTTAGGTAACCAACATGAAGTTGCATCGCCGTTGATGTATTCGCTTTTTTTAGCCAATTTTGACCATATACTCAATGGATTTCCAACATTATCAGTACTTGGCGTTCATTGGAGTGTTTGCGTAGAGGAACAGTTTTATCTCATCTGGCCCTTATTTTTTGTATGGATGAAAAAGAAATTTCTCTTTTTGACTGGTGTAATTGGGTTAATTTTACTGTCACAATTTTATTTTTCAGTCTACGCAAAGAATTATTTAGGTGGGGAATACCATTTGATAAGTTGTTTTAAGTATTTATGTATCGGAGCATTGATCGCTTTTTTTGCGTTTTACCATCTAGCTAAGATTCATCGCTTTTTATCTCAAATTCCAAAATGGGTAAGTTTCGTTTTTTATTTAAGTGCATTTCTATTTTTATTACTTCAACATAAATTGATTGGAGATGCATCTTGGTATAAAATTGTGTACGATTTGGTGCCTGTTACTTTGTTTGTATATGTACTTCTTGATCAAAATTTTTCTTCCAATTCTTTGTTTAAAATTGGAAAGGTTAAGCTATTGACATGGTTAGGGAAAATAAGCTATGGATTGTATTTAACGCACATGATTGCATTGAATTGTATTGTTTATTTTATGAAACAACCTTCTGAAAATCTTTTATTATTATTTGGTAGCACACTTTTACTTACGATTGGTTTTAGCTATATCAGTTATACCTATTTTGAACGGTATTTTTTATCGTTTAAAGAAAAATTTTCAAGAATTTAAGCATGCAGAAAAGACAAAGCCTACTCATCGTATCATTTTCTAAATTAAAGAGTGATCCGCGTGTAAAACGACAGATTAAGTACCTTTCAACGCATTATGATGTTACTGCTATTGGTTGGAGTGATCCAGAAATTGAAGGCGTCGAGTACATAGATGCTTCGTTTCAATTAAATAAGTGGTATTATTTATTTACCAGTTTGTTTGTTTTTTTAGGATTTAATGAGCTTTATTATCATTTACAACAAATGATTCGAGTTGCGAATAAGGTAAAACCTAAACAAACGTTTGATTTGATTCTTGCAAATGATATCGATAGTGTTCCTTTTGTTCTTTCTCTTAAATCGAGCACTACCAAAATTCTATTTGATGCCCATGAGTATGCTCCAAAAGAACACGATGATAGTTTATTGTGGCGTATGTTATTTAAGCGTTATAAAACTTTTTTGATTCGCAAATATGCATCTAAAGCTGATGGCATGTTGACTGTTTGTGATGGTATCGCTTCAGAATATAAGAAAAACTTTAATCTAAATCCATTGGTAATTACCAACGCCGCTGATTTCCGAGATTTCGAGATTCCTAATAAAACGAGTTCTAAAATACGGTTAATTCATCATGGGTTAGCTTTACCTACACGTAAAATCGAGAATATGATTTACATGATGGATGAGGTAGACGAGCGGTTTGAGTTGGATTTAATGTTGGTTGAATCAAAAAGCAAGTATTATGAGTTTTTGAAAGAATTGGTATCTCAAAGAACCAATGTGAAGTTGATTCCAAGTGTTCCAACGGATGAAATCATGGCTTTTTGTTTGAATTACGATATTGGAGTTTATTTATTGGAGCCAACTAATTTTAACAATGCAAACGCTCTTCCAAATAAATTTTTTGAATTTATTCAGTCGCGTTTAGCAGTACTAATTGGACCTTCACCTGAAATGGCTAAAATAGTCCAACATTATTCATTGGGTTGGGTTGTTCCAGATTTTCATCCACAGTCATTTTCAAAAATATTAAATGCGCTAACTTCCGAAGAAATACAGCAATACCGTTTAAACAGTGCTAAAGCATCTGTTAAGGTAAATTCAGAAGAAAACATGAAAATGCTTCAGGAAGAAATAGTTCGCTTACTTAATGATTCACAATCATAACGCTTAGAAATGGGATTGATCCAGAAAGATGCTTTTCGCACAATGTTGCTATCTTATGTAGGTATTGTGTTGGGGTATGTAAATAAAGGGTTGTTATTTTTAATTATATTGAGTACAGAGCAAATTGGATTGATTAATTTATTGATTTCAGTCGGTACCTTGTTTGCTCAGTTTGCAAATTTTGGTACCGTTTACAGTACTTGGAAATTCTTGCCGTTTTTTAAGAATAAAGCACTCAAAAATCATGGATTCCTTTCGTTTATTTTGTTAATCGTTGGTGCAGGTGTTTTGATTTGTTCAACGCTCGCTCTTTTTTTTAGTTCAGAAATAGCCTCGATGTATGAATCACGTTCCCCGTTGTTTATTAGTTACTATTTATGGGCACTTCCAATTGGTATTTCATTGGTGTTTTATTTGGTGTTAGAGATTTACTTAAGAAGTTTTTTTAAGAATATTATTGCTGTTGTCGCTTTTGATATTGTACTTAGAGTATTAACAACCATCCTATTGTTGTTGTATTGGGCGCATCTTTTTAATTTTCAGTTATTTGTTGTTTTGCACAGTTTGATTTATGTGATACCACCTTTGATTTTGGTGTTTTATTTGATAAAAATAAAAGAGTTTCATATAACTTTTCGAAGGATAAAAATATCGAAACGATTTAAGAGAATTATTTTTAATTATTCTTTGGTAAATTACCTCAATACCTTAGGTTCGGTGGTTGTAAGTTCATTGGATGTAATGATGATCGCATCTATGGTTGGTTTACAGGCGACTGGTGTTTATACCACAATTATGTTTTTAGTGAGTGCGATTCAAGTTCCTTACAAATCTTTGTTGCGTATTAGTGCGCCTTTGGTGGCTGAATATTGGAAGTCGAATGATTTAGAACGAATGCAAGAATTGTATAAAAAAGTAAGCTCTTTTGGTCTTTTTTCGGGGTGGATTACGTTCGTGTTTTTGTGGTTAAATATTGATTTATTGTTTTCATTTTTAAAACCAGAGTTTCAATCGGGTATTTGGATGTTTTTCTTTTTGATGATTGGTAAGTTAGTAGATATGTTTTTTGGTTTGAATGGATCCATTTTTACTACATCAAAAAAATACACCTATGATATTTATTTTACTTTGTTTTTAATTGTTGCAGTTGTGCTTTTAAATCTATTGTTTATTCCATGGTGGGGCGGAGTAGGGGCCGCTATTTCGACCACAATAGCGATTGTAATTTATAATTTAGGCAGGGTATTTATGATTTGGAAACTGTATCAAATTCATCCGTTTACCTTGCAACAATTTCAAATCATTGGACTTGGTCTAGTGACTTTATTATTCGGCTATTTTATAGGTTTAATCGTAGTGAACAAGTGGATTCAGCTAATTTTTCAGTCGATTGTGCTTGTTTTAGTTTTTGTACTTCCGGTTTATTATTATAAACTACAACCTGAGTTGGTAACTTATGTCAATAACGGTGTAGGGTTTATTCGTAAAAAGTTGTTCAAGGTAGGTGAATAATCTCCTTATATACATAAAACTAAATTTTATTTGTTTCACGTCTACTCTCTTAAAAGTTATAATTTCTAAGAGATAGTTGTAATTAATCCTATCAACTTTTATACGATTTTAGTTTTTGTTCCGTTAAATGAAGTAATTGATTATAAATTTCAATGTTATTAAATCTATAATCTAGCATCGACTCTATAAACTAGTTGGGTTTTTTTAAGTTGAAAATCAACATAACATTTATCGTTTTAATAAAAAATAGCCTTATGAAAACTTTAATTTTCACATTGATTACAGCACTCTTATTTTTGAACATTAATGCCCAATATTACGAGCCAACAGGGAAGGTAAGAGTGAATAGTTTATCAATTACTCCTTTAGGAAGTTTGAAAACAACGGATTTTCCTGCCAATTTTTTCAATGTTTCGTTGCAACGTAGCCGAATGTTGTGGAGAGGAATTTATTTCAATTTTGGTTATTCCTATATGCGTTCAACAACAAGTGAATCAACAAATGAACGTTCATTAATAGATGAAAAACCTCAAATCCCAATTAATCAAGGACATGTGTTAACGACATCTTTGGAAGTTAAACAATTGCTCTTTTCGACAGGGGGTGATTATAGCGGGACTTTAAAATGTTTTTATCGAAATATTGGCATCTCATTATCGCCTGAATACAATTATCTCTTGCCAACAAAAGGGTTAAACAATGAATCTGTTGGAGAATTTGCACTTCGAACAGGGATTTATTATCATCAAGGGCATACAAAGCGCCACCGTCGTAAAAACAGACTGTATACAATTTACTATAAAAAGTCGTTTACTCCTTTGTTGTCATTTGAAGGTAATTCAGGAACCCAAAACTTATATTACGATGAGGTAGGTATAAAAATCTCAGTGCTTATTAAGCAGTTGTACCGTTTTGGCTGGTAGCTTTAATTGAGTTATTTAATTGAATTTTATGGGTTTGTAGTTTGTTGAGTTTTTTATTAAACTGTTTGAAGAACTCAGTTCACCCAAAATAATAGTGCGCTAACTTGTATGTATTCACATGCGCATCGATGATGTACTTGATGTCTTTACTATATCCTCCTCCCATTGTGCATACAACAGGTACATCTAAACGCTTTGCAAACTGAAAAACGATTTCATCGCGTTGTTTGCACCCTTCCATTGAAATACCTAATTTTCCTAAAGCATCTGTTTTAAGAATATCAACGCCACATTGGTAAAAAATAAAATCTGGAGTAAATTGATTTTCAATTTGTTTTAAAGCATCAACAAGCAGATTTAGAAAAGTTTCATCCTCACACCCATCTTCCAATGGAACATCCAAGTCGGATTGTTCTTTTTGTAAAGGGTAATTATTACGTCCATGCATGCTGAAGGTAAAAACTGCAGGGTCATTTTGGAATATTTCAGCGGTTCCGTTCCCTTGATGTACATCTAAATCGATGATTAACAACTTCTCAATAGAAGAATTCTCTATTAACCACCTTGCTGCAATGGCTTGGTCGTTCAATAAACAAAATCCTTCCGCTCGACTGCTAAAAGCATGGTGTGTTCCACCTGCGACATTAAAACCAATGGATTTTGTATCATACGCATATTTTGCAGCCAAGCGTGTTCCTTCCATAATACGAAACTCTCGTGCAATCAATTGAGGAGAATGCACAAACCCACTTACTCTTTGTTCTCTAGGGGTTAGTTCGCAGTTCAATAATCGTTGCACATAGTTTTCATTGTGAACTTTCAACACATGTTCTAATTCAATTACTTCGGGTGAAATAAGCTGATCTTCGGTAATTATACCTTCATACAACAACTGCCTTGGAATCAAATCGTATTTTTCCATTGGAAACTTATGTCCGTCTGGAACTGGATGAATGTAAATGGGGTCGAAGAAAATACGCATGAGCACTTTTTGTTAATCATTCATTCATTGAAACAGTCAAAATCTTTAATTAAAGATAGTATAATAAATAGACGTAATGGCCCTTCTTGCGGAGTCGATCTCATAGCCAAACGCTGTTGGTCGAATCGTGAGGCAAAAAAAAGAAGAAAATAGAAATTGACTTTCTTCTCGTTTTGATAAATCGCCTCATAAAGTTAAAGGTATAACTTATAACTTTTAGGTATTTTGCTATAAGTTATAGTTATAATTATAACTTTTCTATTTTCGTTAAAAGTTTAAGTTATACTTATAATTTACAGCCATTAACTCAAGAGTATTTCAGAAAAAATTTATAAAAGAGACTCATACGTGCATCTTGTAGTGCCTTATATAAGAAATTTTCACTCCATTGTTCCACAATACTTTCATCCGAAACATTTCGTAAATGCTTTAACATCAATAAGCCAACCATTAATCGAATCGGGTTTGTTGGACGACCATTATCGGCACAATACAATCTGCTAAATTCAGCTTCGAACGTTGTCCAAGAGATTTTATTCGCTAAAATAAACAAGGGATGATTTTGATCAGTGTATCAGACAAGCTAAATGAAAAAGCTCATTGGGAAATCAGTTTTGCTTTAGAAATCATACAAAAAAATGCAAGTTTTTATACCTTAAAGATACGAAACTTGCAGATTAAAACAATGAAAAATAAAGCTATTTTATTAACAATCAAATATTTAAACCCTTTTTAAGGGTTGACTAATTTAGATTACTACCGTCATTAAACTTAGTTGATTTCAGGTCATCTATCATCCATTGTTGGTTTTTTATAGTTTTAGTACCAATCCTGTCCTAAACGTTTACAATCATAAAAAAATCTTCTGTTTTTATTGGCTTTCAGTGATAAAAACGGACTTATTTAAAAAAGAACCCCTTGTATTGATTTTGG
>CALPOI020000037.1 GCA_943325145.2 Candidatus Planktophila lacus
TCAAAATCTTGGAACGAAAAAGGAAATTTTAGCGGAGAAATTATACACAAGTACGGTACTTTTTTACTCGCATTTACAGGTGTAGACTATTACGGAAAAGAAAGTGTAGGGTTGGCCTTTTCAAAAGATTTAATTCATTGGAAATATGCGCCAAATAATCCCGTGATTGATCTACACAAGGGATGGAGAAGTAAACTCGAAAGTTCTGAAGTTGATTTGGTCACATGGAATAATAAACAACTTGATTTCATTGTTTCGGGTACAAAAAAATTACGCTACAATCCAACAGATACGAATATCTATTCTCTTAATTTTAAATACAATTCTGGAAATGTCGACGACGCTCAACTTGGGAGATTTACAAGTAACAACCGGGGAAAAACATTCAAGCAACATAAAAATAATCCTGTTATTGTAAATGATTACTCTGATGCATCAGAAAATGAACACATGGGTGGAAATATCAAATTTATTAAATGGAAAGGATACATGTATTATTTCTACCAAGCAAAAACTAGTCAAAACGAATTGAAATACTCAATCTATGTTAAAACAAAGAAATTAACTAAATAGACTACATTTCAATTGAAAATGTCCAAACTCTTCAAAAAATACGGTTTACTACTAATGATTTTAGTATGGGGTATCACGCTTCGATTTTTCAATTTATTTGAACTGCCTTTGACCCATGACGAATTCAGCACTTTATTTAGAACCAATTTTTCCTCGTTGAATGAACTTATAGAAAAGGGAGTTAAAGTAGATGGTCACCCTGCGGGACTTCAAGTTTTTGTCTATTATTATAAATTAATATTTGGTACAAAAGAGTGGGTATTAAAAATCCCCTTCTTGATTTTTGGCGTGGGTTCAATTGCACTTATCTACAACATTTTTTCTAATTGGTACAACAATACTTTAGGATTGATTAGTGCTGCTTACATAGCCACATTACAATACTTTGTAATGTACAGTCAAATAGCTAGACCCTACTCTAGTGGCTTGTTTTTCATTTTATTGCTTATCTACCTATGGAATAAAATAATCTTGAGCGGAGAAAATCTTTGGAAAAATTATTTATTCTATGGATTAATTGCTGCATTGTGTTGTTATAATCATCATTTTTCAGCGCTTTTGGCTGTAATTATTTCAATCACGGGAATTGTACTTTCACATAGAAAACAACGATTGAGAATATTAATTACAGGAATTTTTATCACTTTACTTTATCTACCACACCTATCTATTTTATCTTCCCAACTAAAATTAAAAGGACTCTCAGACTGGCTTAATCCTCCAAATATCTCCTTCATTTCTAATTATTTATCCTATGTTTTTCAATTTTCTTACATTGTAGCAATCGTACTTATTGGTATATTTATTCTATCACTAATTGCTTTTCAGAAAAAACACTATTTTTCAAAAATTACGCTTGTTAATTTTATTTGGTTTACATTACCTTTTACAATTGGATTCTTCTATTCCATCTACATTGCTCCGGTCTTACAATATTCGGTGCTGATTTTTAGTTTACCTTTTCTATTCCCACTTCTTTTAGGAGGTATCAAAGAACTGAAAATTAATACTAAATGGGTAATTGTAATGAGTATATTGATTATCAATACATTATCATTAGTCGCACAAAGAAAACATTTTGATCTATTTTACACTTCATTTTACAAAAAAAGCAGTGAGGATGGTAATTTACCGAACCCAAAGTTTACAGACTATATCATTGATGGTGAGAATATTCATAAAAAAATACTGAAACATTATCAATCAAAAAAAATAATCAAAAACAAAATCATCTGGGCAGATCAATTTAAAAATTATTCAGAATTCATTCAATACCTCTCTTCCAATGATAAACAATACCTCTATTATTCCGCTGTCTTCGATGCTGAGCCTACTTTGATTCCATTGATTTTAGATTATTATCCTGAAATTATTTTTCAAAAAAACTACTACAGTGGAACCAATTATTTATTCAAAAAATCGAATGTAAAACCTAATAATTCAAAGTATTACGAGGATTTTAAATACTCGATTAATAATATCAGTTTTTCAGCAGATGAAGAATACTCAAAGAATTATGTTACAAAATTAAGTGAAGTCATATCTCAACCCACAAATTTCATAGATATCTCACTAGAAATAAATGAATTATATAAAGGTGAGCCAAGCTTAGTTAGTGTAATTCAAGACGGGGATAGCACTATAAATTGGAGAGGAATGAACATTAACTCACAAAAAAATAATCTGCACAACCATAAAATAAAAATCCATTTACCAATAAAAATGTCTGATATTCCCTCAAATAATAAAAATCTGATTTTTAACACATATGCATGGAAAAAGAAAGGTGAGAAGCTCAGTATTCTGAACTATAGTATACAAACTAGAAAAGGAAATCCGTTGATTTATGGATTATTTTATCCTATATAAAAGTTGGTGAAACTATTTTCTTCTATTCAAGAAAAAATCTGTCATTAATTTAGCACTCTGTTCTTCCATAATTCCATTTATTATTAATGTTTTAGGATGAAAAAGAGATGGATGAATTCGACAAGCGCCACGTTTTTCATCTCTTGCAGCATAAACAATTTTATCAATTTGAGACCAATAGAGTGCACCTGCGCACATACAACAAGGTTCTAACGTAACATACAATGTACATCCATGCAAATACTTTGCTCCTAAATAATTAGCAGCTGCAGTAATCGCAAGCATTTCTGCATGAGCAGTTACATCTGTTAATTGTTCCGTTAAATTATGAGCGCGTGCTATTATTTGTTGATTTGCAACCACTACTGCACCAACCGGTATCTCACCTGAATCAAATGCTTTCTGAGCTTCTTGAAACGCTTGCTTCATAAAATAAGCATCGTCAAACGGCTGTATCATAAAAGACTAATCGTTCAATTTTAAGACTGCTAAAAAGGCTTCTTGAGGAACTTCTACACGCCCCACTTGACGCATACGTTTTTTTCCTTCTTTTTGTTTTTCTAACAACTTACGTTTACGTGAAATATCACCACCGTAACATTTTGCAGTAACGTCTTTTCTTAAGGCTTTAATAGTTTCTCTTGCAATAATTTTTGCGCCAATCGCTGCCTGAATTGGAATCTCAAATTGTTGTCTTGGTATCAATTCTTTCAACTTTATACAAATTTTCTTCCCTAAATCGAAAGCATTACTTCTGTGAACTAATGCCGATAATGCATCAATAGGTTCAGCATTCAACATAACATCTAACTTAATTAAGTCGGACTGCTTGTATCCAATTGGATGATAATCAAAAGAAGCATAACCACGAGAAATTGATTTTAATCGATCGTAAAAATCAAATACAATTTCAGCCAATGGCATTTCAAACGTCAACTCAACTCTGTCTTGTGTCAAATAGACTTGATTTTTCAAATCACCTCTTTTCTCAATACATAATCCCATTACCTGACCTACATAATCAGATTTAGTAATAACCTGAGCTTTAATATAAGGCTCTTCAATCCTAGCCATAGAAGATGGATCTGGTAACTCTGAAGGATTGTTAACAATGATCGCTTTTTCAGGATCTTTTGTCAAATAGGTAAAGTATGACACGTTAGGCACAGTCGTAATCACTGTCATGTTAAATTCACGTTCCAAACGTTCTTGAATAATTTCCATATGCAACATACCAAGGAATCCACAACGGAATCCGAAACCAAGTGCTGCTGATGATTCAGGTTCAAAAACCAACGAAGAATCATTCAATTGAAGTTTCTCCATAGAATACCTTAATTCTTCGTAATCATCTGTTTCAACAGGATAGATTCCAGCAAATACCATTGGTTTTACATCTTCAAATCCTTTGATTGAAGTCAAACATGGATTAGCAGCATTGGTAATTGTATCACCTACTTTAACTTCGTTTGCTTGTTTGATCCCTGAAATAATGTAACCTACATCTCCTGCTTTTACTTCATTTTTTGGACATAAATCCATTTTCAAAATACCTACCTCATCTGCGTTGTAAGTGCGTCCTGTATTGAAAAATTTAACTTTATCGCCTTTTCGGAGGATGCCATTTTTAATTCGATAATAGGCAATAATACCTCTAAATGGATTGAAAACAGAATCGAAAATCATCGCCTGTAACGGTTCGCTTTCATCACCAACAGGTGGTTTAATTCGTTCGATGACAGCAGAAAGAATCTTGTCAACACCTAAACCAGTCTTCCCAGATGCAGGAATTATATCTTCAAAATCACATCCAATCAAATCAATGATTTGATCACTTACTTCTTCCGGCATCGCGCCAGGTAAGTCCATTTTATTTAATATTGGAATAATCTCTAAATCGTGTTCTAATGCTAAATATAAGTTCGAAATTGTTTGTGCCTCAATACCTTGTGAAGCATCTACAATCAATAAAGCTCCTTCACAAGCTGCTATAGAACGAGAAACTTCGTAAGAAAAATCAACGTGACCAGGAGTATCAATCAAATTTAAGACATAGTCTTCACCTTTGTATTTGTAATTCATTTGAATGGCATGACTTTTTATCGTAATTCCACGCTCGCGTTCCAAGTCCATATCATCCAATGCTTGATTTTGCATTTCACGATCTGAAATGGTTCCAGTAGTTTGTAATAATCGATCTGCCAAGGTACTTTTACCGTGATCAATATGTGCAATAATGCAGAAATTACGAATATTTTTCATGAACAATGAATCTTATACTTCTATCAAATTGAATAGAAAGACAAAAATAAGGTAAAAAAAGCGATTATTAAACTGAAATATATTTTACTGTACTATTTAATTGTCGTAATTTTCGACTAATTTTGCGATTTACATTTTCTGATAAAATGAATACTACTAAAAGAATTAAAAGTGCACTTATTTCCGTGTTTGATAAAACCGGACTTGAGCCTATTATTCAACGCTTAAATGAGTTAGGCGTTACAATTTATTCTACTGGAGGTACACAATCTTTTGTTGAAGGATTAGGTGTTGCCGTAGAACGTGTTGAAGACCTTACCTCCTACCCTTCAATTTTAGGCGGACGTGTAAAGACATTGCACCCAAAAGTATTTGGTGGGATTTTAAATAGACGAAATCATTCTGAAGACCAAACTCAAATTGCAGAATTTGAAATACCTGAAATAGATTTAGTAATTGTTGACCTTTACCCTTTTGAAGCCACACTTGCTTCGGGTGCTTCCCATGAAGATATTATCGAGAAAATAGATATCGGCGGAATTTCATTGATTAGAGCCGCAGCTAAAAATTACGATGATGTTGTGATTATTCCTTCTCAAAAACAATATGCTAAATTTTTAGCACTATTAAATGACTCTGAGGAAGGTGTTTCAACACTTGAAGACAGAAAATCGTTTGCAAAAGATGCCTTTAGAGTATCTTCTCATTATGACACGCACATCTACAAATATTTTTCATCCAACGAGGACGTTTCGTTCAATGAAAGCATCGATGAAGCGCATGTATTACGCTACGGAGAAAATCCACATCAAAAAGGAATTTTTTATGGAGATTTAGATGCGATTTTTACAAAACTACACGGAAAAGAGTTATCTTACAATAACTTATTGGATGTAGATGCAGCTGTTCAATTGATTGCTGAATTTAAAAATGATGGACCAACATTTGCAATTTTAAAACACAACAATGCTTGTGGAATTGCAACCCGTCCTTCAATCAAAGAAGCATATGAGGCGGCTTTGGCTGGAGATCCAGTATCAGCATTTGGTGGTATTCTAATTTCTAATACGACAATAGATTTACCAACTGCGCAATTAATGAATGAATTGTTTTGTGAAGTGGTGATTGCACCAGGGTACGATGCAGAAGCATTGACATTGTTACAATCGAAGAAAAACCGAGTGATTCTAGTACAAAAAGAAACAAAACTTCCTACAAAACAATTTCGTACAATTTTAAACGGGGTATTAGAGCAAGATAAGGATACCTTAACTGAAGGAATTGAAGATTTCAGATCAGTCACTACGAAATTACCAACAGACGAGGAAAAAAAGGATTTAGTTTTTGCAAATAAATTGGTGAAACATACTAAATCTAATACCATCGTGTTGGCTAAAAATAGACAGCTATTAGCAAGTGGTACAGGTCAAACTTCACGAGTAGATGCATTAAGTCAAGCAATTCATAAAGCGAAATCATTTAATTTTGATTTACAAGGTGCTGTGATGGCTTCAGATGCATTTTTTCCTTTTCCAGATTGTGTTGAAATCGCTAACAATGCAGGTATTACTGCAGTTGTTCAACCAGGTGGATCTATCAAAGATGAATTATCAGTGAATTATTGCAATGAAAATGAATTGGCCATGGTAATGACCGGAAACAGACATTTCAAACATTAATCTCTGAAACTTTGTAACGATTTTTTAAATATTTAGTATAAGCCAAAAAAGCCTTTCTTATTAGAAGCAAAAAAATATGGGATTATTTAGTTTTTTAACGCAAGAAATTGCCATTGATTTAGGTACTGCGAACACACTTATCATTATGAATGATAAAGTAGTCGTAGATGAACCATCAATTGTTGCAAAAGACATACAAACAGGAAACATCGTTGCAATTGGAAAACGTGCACAACAAATGCATGGAAAAACGCACAAATTAATTGAAACAGTTCGTCCTTTGAAAGATGGTGTAATTGCCGATTTTCAAAGTGCAGAATCAATGATTCGTGGGATGATTAAAATGATTAATACTGGGAAAAGTTTCTTTACTCCTTCATTAAGAATGGTTGTATGTATTCCTTCTGGTATTACTGAAGTAGAAAAAAGAGCAGTACGCGACTCTTGTGAGCATGCTGGTGCGAAAGAAGTATACTTAATTCACGAACCAATGGCTGCTGCAATTGGTATTGGAATTGATGTGGAAGAACCAATGGGAAATATGATTATTGACATAGGTGGAGGTACATCAGAAATTGCTGTCATAGCGTTAGGAGGTATTGTATGTGATAAATCTATTCGTGTAGCTGGAGATGATTTTACCCAAGACATTGAAGAATACATGAGACGTCAACATAATATTTTAATTGGAGAACGTACCGCTGAATTATTAAAAATTGAAGTTGGTGCAGCTATTCCAGAGTTAGATAATCCACCAGAAGATTTTGCTGTACGTGGACGTGATTTAATGACTGGTATTCCAAAAGAAATTATTGTTTCTTATACTGAAGTAGCACATGCACTCGACAAAACTATTTCAAAAATAGAAGAAGCTATCTTAAGTGCTTTAGAAATGACTCCACCAGAACTTTCTGCTGATATTTACAAAACAGGTATCTATTTAGCAGGTGGTGGTTCAATGCTTCGTGGATTGGATAAAAGAATTTCACAAAAAACGAAACTTCCAGTACACATTGCTGAAGACCCATTGAGAGCTGTAGCGAGAGGTACAAGTATCGCACTTAAAAATATCGATAAATTCCAATTCTTAATAAAGGATTAATGATTTAAAGTCCCCTAGTGGGACTTTAATACTTTTGTTAGTATGCGCAATTTAATTGCTTTTTTAAAACGTTTTAGAATTTTTATTGTTTTTGCAATCCTTCAAGGTGTTGCTTTGTCTTCCTATTTTACAAATTTAAGCTTTCCAAGATCTCAGTACTTAACAACAGCGTCTTCATTGAGTGGTAAAATGATGGAGATCAACAATGATGTAACGAAACATTTTAATCTTGCTTATAACAACAGAAAACTACAATACGAAAACATACAATTACGCAGAAAATTAGCTCAAAGTAATATAAAAATTGATAATGGTGTTATAAAAATAAACGATACTATTTTTCAACAACAATACGACTATATTCCAACAACAGTACTCAACTCAACAGTACATAAAAGAAATAACTATTTCACATTAAATGCCGGAAAATCAAGTGGTATTTACCGAGGAATGGGTGTAATTTCAAACAATGGAGTCGTAGGTATCATACACACAAGTAGTGAACATTTTTCAATCGTAAAAACAGTGCTTACTGAAAACATTAATATCGATGTAATGGTAGAAAAAACCGGGGTGTATGGTCTACTAAAATGGAGCGGAAAAAGCCCTAAGATAGGAACTGTTTCAAGTATTTCTAATGATTTATCATTAAAAAAATGGTCAGAAATTGTTACACGTGGAGGGTCTGGTATATTTCCAAAAGGCATTCCAGTAGGTAAAATTAAAAGTATAAAAACAGTGGAGGGAAAACCATTGTGGGATGTTGAAATTTACTTTTCAGAAAAATACGCGAAACTTCAAAATGTCTATGTTATCAAAAATTTACTCATTAAAGAACAAAAAGAAATTGAGGAAACGATACCAAACGAAAATGAATGATTAATATAGTTAAACATAGTATCCGTTTTTTTGCTTTTATCTTTGTACAAGCATTTATTTTCAATCAATTAGAAATTGGATTAGGGATACAGATCATGGTATTTCCTTTGTTCATATTCTTACTACCTATTGAATTAAATATTTTTGCTTTAATGGTCGTATCATTTGTATTCGGAATATCTATTGATTATTTCTCAAACACATACGGACTATTTGCTTCATCAGCATTATTAATTGCTTACTTAAGACCATTTTTATTCAAGTTTTTAGAACCTAGAGATGGTTTTCTTCCAGGTGCAGAACTTTCAATTTACCAGATGGGATACGGCTGGTTTAGCACAGCATTTGTTTTAATTTTATTAATTAATAATTTTTGGTTTTTTTTAATCGAGCAATTTAAGTGGAAAGAAGTATGGTATATATTTCTTAAAACACTCTTAAGTACTCCCTTATCTTTAGGAGCGAGTATTTTAATTCAAATGGCATTTTTCAAAAACACTTCTAATAAATGAATTCAGAAGGAAGAAAATATGTTGTATTACTATTTTTTATTATCGTAACCGTCATTTACACTACGCGTTTATTTTACATGCAGGTGATAGATGATAGTTGGACATTAAGAGCACAACAAATTGCGGAAAAAAGAAAACAAATTACTCCTCCTAGAGGTGTTGTATTTGATCGATTTGGAAAAAAAATCGTAACAAATAAAACATTCTTTAACCTGATGATGACTGAAGAGAAAATCACTCATCTGGACACAAATGCTTTCGCAAAATTGATTGGTTGGACTCCTCATAAGGTAAAAAGTAGATTTTGGGAAATAAAACTAGGCGAAGGTGTGTACCATAACCCTCATTCAGGAAAAACAACATCGAATTATCAAAAGATGAGATCATACCCTTTTGTAAAAGAAATTGGGTTAGAACAAATGTCGAAAATTGCACCCTACTTGCATAATTTCCCTGGATTTTATGAGGAAATTACAAGTATGCGAAGTTATCCTTATGCGAACGCAGCGAATATTTTAGGTTATCTATCTGAGGTTACAAAAGAAGAAATTGATGTAGATAATTTTTATCGACCTAGTGATGCTATTGGAAGAGCAGGTTTAGAGAAATTCTATGAAAAAGAACTAAGGGGAATCAAAGGAATACATTACGTAGTTACATCAGCATTAAATAATGCGATTGAACCTTATGCCAATGGAAAGTATGATACAACTGCGCAACAGGGCCCACCATTAAAATTAGGAGTGTCGATCAATTTACAAGCTTATGGCGAAAAATTATTGAAAAATAAGCGAGGATGTATCGTTGCAATAGAACCAAAAACAGGAGAAATACTAGCCTTAGTATCAGCACCAAGTTTTGATCCGAATTTATTTGTTGGAAGAAAAAACATCTCAAAAAATTACCCTAAATTACTTAAAGATCCAAATAAACCCTTATATCCAAGACCATTGTCAGCTGAATATCCACCAGGATCTACTTTTAAACTAATTCAATCTTTGGTAGGACTTCAAGAAGGTGTAATAACACCTGGGTCCGGTTTTCCTTGTACAAAAAGTATGGTAGGATGTCACAATCACCCAAGTGCAACTACCTTAGCGAAAGCAATACAATACTCTTGTAATCCCTATTATTATCATTTAGTAAAACGAATAATTCAACAAGGGAAACGAAAAAAAAATACCGAGGATTCAGAAATAGGTCTTAATAAATGGGCGAAATATATGAATAGTTTTGGATTTGGAATTTCTCTTGAAACAGACATCAATGGAGTACGACCAGGACTTATACCGAATTCTAAATATTACGATAAGTGGTACGGTCATCATAATTGGGCATTTAGTACCATACGTTCAATCTCTATTGGACAAGGTGAGGTAAAATCTACACCATTACAACTAGCAAATTTAGCTGCAATCATTGCAAACAGAGGATGGTATTATGTCCCTCACTTTGTGAAATCTATTGGTAAAAAAGGACCATTACCAATATATAGAAAGAAAAAATATACTATGGTTCGAGGCAAGCATTTTGGGCCTATCATAGAAGGAATGCGACGTGTTGTTAATGAAAAAGGAGGAACGGGATCTCAAGCAAAAATGGATAGCATCATTGTTTGTGGTAAAACAGGAACTGTTCAAAACCCGCATGGAAAAGATCACTCCGTTTTCATTGCATTCGCACCAAAAGAGCAACCCAAAATAGCGATTGCAGTATTTATTGAAAATGCAGGTTTTGGTGGCACTTGGGCTGCACCGATTGCGCGATTAATGATGGAAAAATTCATACTTGGTAAAATTGTAAATAAAGAAAAAGAAGAACGCATTCTAAAATCAGATTTAGATGGAGTTAAAAAAAATAAAGAATGAGAAACGAATCCTTTAGTAAAACAATAGATTGGGGATTACTTTCTGTTTTCCTATTAATGATTCTAATAGGAGTAGCAAACGTATATTCAGCTGCGTTTGACCCGAAATCTCCAGAATTATTTGATTTTTCACAAAAATATGGAAAACAAATCATGTGGGTTGGTATTTCATTGTTTTTAGGTTTGATGGTGTTTCTTATTGAAGCTAGTATCTACAGGAAATTCGCCATACCTATATATTTAGCGTGCTTAGCCTTGCTTGTAGTAGTTTTATTTATGCCAAGTGTAAACGGTGCTAGAGCTTGGATAGGAATTGGTTCATTAGGAATACAACCAGCCGAGTTTGCTAAAATTGGTACGGCTATTGCGTTAAGTAGCTACATCAATAGTATCAACGTGAAGCAACAAAGTGTAAATACAGTTATCGTTGCAAATATTATACTAGTTATTCCAATGTTGTTGATTCTCTTGCAACCAGATGCTGGAACTTTTGTAGTATTTACCTCTTTTCTGTTTGTGATGTACCGAGAAGGGATTACATATGACCCAATAGTTCTTCAATTGATAAATTTAATTCCTGGAGTAAAATTCAAGAAAACATGGGTGGGATCTCACTTTATTCCAATTCTATTTGTAGTCATCTTTTTGTCAATTATTACATTGTTGATGAGTAACAATACCATTACATTTACATTTTTACCAGGAATAGAAATACCAGGTTTTTTTGGGGTAATAGGTTCACTTTTTACAATCGCACTAATCAGTTTTTTGGTGTTAAGATGGTTTTCTTCAAAGAGAGAACAAAATAGGGTGACCATGATTGTTATCATTGGATTTGTTCTTTGTTCATTCATTTCAACATTTGTGAATTTCTCTTTTCAAGGATTACGTAAACATCAAAAAGATAGAATCGAATTGTTTTTAGGGCTTCGTGAAGATCCAGATGGAGAAGATTACAATAGAAATAGAGCGATGGCTGCTGTTGGCTCAGGTGGATTAACAGGTAAAGGATATAAAAACGCAAGTGTTGCAAGTGTAGAATCCAATCACGTACCAGAAAGTGAAACAGACTTTATCTTTTGTCCCTTGGCAGAAGAATGGGGTTTTATTGGAAGCTTAGCAATCATGGGAATGTTTTTATTTATGCTGATTAGAATCATTAAAATAGCAGAACGTCAAAAATCAAGGTTTAACAGAGTGTATGCCTATTCTGTAGCAATGATTATTTTCTACCATTTTGCGGTCAACATTGGAATGAATATTGGTTTTGCACCCGTAATTGGAATTCCACTTCCGTTCTTTAGTTATGGTGGATCTTCTATGATGTCCTTTTCAGTAATGATTTTTATTTTACTCAAACTGGATAGCCAACGTGGAGATTTATTAAGTTAGAATGAAATAATTAAAACGATCTTATATTATTTCAAAAACAACTTAAGTGCTTCTTTCACCTCTTTATCTTCTCGATTAATAATTCTATAATACCCTTCTTCCGTCCAAATTTGACGAGCTATTTCCGCTTTTAAACTTAATGCAATTAATCGTTTACTTTGGGTTAAACCACCTTTACTCGATTGTATTTTGAAATTCTTTTGCGCATAAGAAACAAATTGATTTAATAAACTTTCGTCCACATTGAAAGTGGATTCAAAATGATTCAACGACTTCCAAAAACTTCTTTTATTTTGAACATAATCGAACGCAAACTGCTGA
>CALPOI020000038.1 GCA_943325145.2 Candidatus Planktophila lacus
TAGCCATCTTTTGTTTGAATTGCTTTATAGTGTGTTGCAAAATAAGTTTATTTAAATTCAAAAAACAAACAAAAACAAAATAGAGGTAGAGAATTTCTTAAATAAAAAATCAAAATTGATCTTAAAAACCAAGGAGAATGAATCAAAAAATGAATCAAGAATAGATGTTAAAATACATTAAAGGCTTGAAGTATTACTACTGACATTTTGACATTATTAATATAATAATTAGTTTTGCTACAACTATTAAATAAAAAAATGGAACACCTTGATTTAACACAAAATAAAGTCATCGATGAAAATAGACAAGGGGAAGCGACTATGGTTTCCACCAATCTTACAGGAAATGGGAAAAAACTATTTCTTGAAAGTTATGGCTGCGCTATGAACTTTTCTGACAGTGAAGTAGTTGCGTCAATATTAACCGATCAAGGGTATACAACAACTCGAAATGAAGCCGAAGCAGACATCATTTTAATCAACACATGCTCCATCCGTGAAAATGCGGAGCAGAAGGTACGAAATCGATTAACAGATTTTAAAAATCGTAAAAAAAGACAACCAGGATTAATAGTAGGAGTACTTGGTTGTATGGCGGAGCGATTGAAACAAAACTTATTAGAAGAAGAAAAACTCGTTGACATTGTCGCGGGTCCGGATGCCTATAGAGATCTTCCAAACTTAATCGGTGAAGTAGAGCATGGACAAAAAGCAGTGAACGTATTGCTGTCAAGAGATGAAACTTATGCAGATATCAATCCTGTAAGATTGGATCAGACTGGATTAAGTTCATTTGTAAGTATTACAAGAGGGTGTGATAACATGTGTTCATTTTGTGTAGTTCCATTCACTCGAGGAAGAGAACGCTCAAGAGATCCACAAACCATCGTTCAAGAATGTACTGATCTATATAACAATGGGTATCGCGAAGTTACTTTACTTGGCCAAAATGTAGATAGCTACCGTTGGAACATGACAAGCAAAGGAGAAATTAAAGACACTAATTTACCAACAACTAATTTTGCACAATTATTAGAAATGGTGGCACTAATTCACCCTGACTTAAGAATTAGATTCTCTACTTCCCATCCAAAAGACATGACAGATGAAGTGCTTCATACAATGGCGAAGTATAAAAATATCTGTAAACACATCCATCTACCTATTCAATCTGGGAATAACGATGTACTTTATAAAATGAATAGAGGATACACCGTAGAATGGTTTCATGACAGAGTCCATGCAATTAGAACAATCTTACCTGGTTGTTCCATATCTACTGATATCATCACAGGATTTTGTGGCGAAACAGACGAACAACATCAAGATACCATCAAAGCAATGAAAACAATAAAATTTGATTTTGCTTATATGTATATGTATTCTGAACGTCCAAAAACATTAGCAGAAAGAAAATTTGAAGACGATGTTCCTGAAGCTGTAAAGAAAAAAAGATTAGAGGAAATCATTGAATTGCAAAACATCAATTCACTTGAGTTCCATAAAAACGAAATTGGACAAATTCAAGAAGTTCTTATTGATGGTTTTTCAAAACGTTCTGCTGAACATCAAAGTGGAAGAAACACAGGGAATACCAAAGTTGTTTTTCCAAAAACTGAACTATCAATAGGGTCTTATGTAACTGTTAAAATTACAGATTGTACGTCTGCAACTTTGATTGGTGAGGTTGTTAATTAATTCGAATCATGAATTTACAGCAAATTAAACAACGGTTTGGTATTATCGGAAATGCTCCATTACTCAATAGAGCGTTAGAAATTGCTTCACAAGTTGCTCCCACTGATATTTCGATTTTGGTAACTGGAGAGAGCGGGACAGGTAAAGAAATTATTCCGCAAGTCATCCATCAATTAAGTGCTCGAAAACATGGTGAGTACATCGCTGTCAATTGCGGGGCAATTCCAGAAGGCACAATTGATTCTGAATTATTTGGACATGAAAAAGGATCATTTACAGGTGCAAGCGGAAGCCGTCAAGGATATTTTGAGGTAGCAAATGGTGGAACTTTATTTTTAGATGAAGTTGCAGAATTGCCGATGCAAACTCAAGTGCGTTTATTGCGCGTATTGGAAACAGGGGAATTTATTCGCGTAGGTTCTTCCAAAGTACTAAAAACAAATGTAAGAGTTGTTGCTGCAACGAACGAAAACATGCAAAAAGCAATCGCTTCAGGGAAATTCAGAGAAGACTTGTTGTATCGTTTAAGTACCGTTCCAATTTCATTGCCACCACTCAGACAACGAAAAGAAGACATTTACTTGCTCTTTAGAAAATTCGCAAATGATTTTGCTGATAAATATAGAATGCCTGCGATCCGATTAACGGATGACGCAATCCATTTATTGGAAAATTATCAATGGCCAGGAAACATTCGACAATTGAAAAATTTAGTTGAACAAATATCTGTTATTGAAAGTAAAAGAGAAATTGATGGATTCATGCTACAAAATTACCTTCCAGTTTTGGAAGACCAATTTCCTAGTGTCATCACTTCCTCAAAAGAGCCTATTTCAGAAAGAGATATTATGTATAAATTTCTATTTGACCTAAAGAGCGATTTAAACGACTTAAAAAAATTAGTTCACGAACTAATTAACAAAGGGGTAAATGGAGACATCCAACTCAACCAAGAACAGAATGCGATAATTAGTAGAATCTACAACGAAATTTTACCTGTTAGTGAACCCGCACAACTTTTACAATCGGGATTAGATAAACACCCAACAACATTTATGACCTCCCCCCCCCTACACTCGCATGATTTTCAAGAACATGTAGAAGTAGAAGAGTCGTTGTCATTAGAGGACCGAGAGAAAGAACTAATTCAAAAGGCTCTGGAAAAACATCGTGGAAAACGAAAATATGCAGCAGAAGAATTAGGAATATCAGAACGAACACTTTATAGAAAAATTAAAGAATATAACATTCAATCCTAATGAGAAAATTCGTTGTATTTATTCTTTTATCTTTCATTTTTGTAGGTTGTTGGCCGACAAGTATTTCATTTCAAGATGCAGGATCAATGCCCGCAGAATGGAAATCGTTTTCAATATTGCCCATTCAAAATAATGCACCAAATGCACCAATCAGTTATCCCACTCAATTATCCGAAGATCTTAGAGATGGTATACAAAATAATACACGGTTAAAATTATCCTCCCAATCAAACGGAGGAGAAATAAGAATCGAAGGAGCAGTTTCCAACTATACCATTACACCAATCGCTTTACAACCTGGGGACAATGCCGCAAAAAATAGATTAACGATACAAACAAGTTATACAATTTACATCACTCAACCAAAAGTGGAAGAAATGACGCTTAACTGCTCGCGTTTTGCTGATTTTCCGTCATCAACAGATATCAACAGTGTGGAAAAGGAATTGATTAATGATATCAACAAACAAACTGTTCAAGATGTGATTAATAAACTTTTATCTAATTGGTAATGAATCTAAATCAACTCTCAACTATTTTACAATCTCCAGCGTTAATCACAGAACAAGATGTTTTGATGCTGAGGGAGTTGTGCAATAAATATCCATACTCTCAACTATTCTCAATTTTATACCTCAAAGCACTCCACACCAGTAAGGATGTCTATTTTGATGATGAATTGGAAAAACATGCCTACAAAATAACAGATCGAACAAAACTACACCAACTCATTCATCAACGCATTGTATCTGAAACACCAAATATAGAAGTAACAATACCTCTTCAGGAAGAAACACCTACGCCATTAGCTGCTGAAACCATCAATATCAAGGTAGTGAGTCCTGAAACGATTCAAAATGAAGAACAGCATATTGAGGTAAAAGAAACAGAAATAGAATTAACTGAAGAAAAAACTGTTGAGAAAGAGGAAGAAATAAAACCAGAAGTAACTACCGTCAATGAAAAAAGTTTAGAATTAGAAATATTAACAGAAGCAATTCAAACAGTTTACCAGGACGAACTTGAAAACTCAGCAGAAGCTGTTATTGACGGAAAAACTCCAATTAATGCAACTGAACATATATCAACCGAAGAACCTCTGATTGAAGTACCTAAAATCACCCCTACAACAAAAAAGAAATTTAGTGACTGGTTGAATGTTACGACAAATCAAACAAACGATCCGCAACACAAAGATGAAATTCAAACAAAAGAAGAGATCATTAATAAATTCATTGATGCATCCCCTAAAATATCAACTCCAAAGAAAGAATTTTATTCTCCCATCAAACAAGGACAACAGAGTATCGCTGCTGACCAACTGATTTATACTGAAACTTTAGCCTCAATATTGGCTTTACAAGGCAATTTTCCAAAAGCAATTATTGCTTATGAACAATTAATCTTGACAAATCCAGAAAAAAAGATTTACTTTGCAGAAAAAATTAAAGAATTAAAAAATAAATTAAACCAAAACTCATGACAACATTATTATCTATCCTTGTAATATTAGCTAGTATCTTACTTACAGCTGTAGTATTTATTCAAAATCCTAAAGGAGGAGGATTGTCTTCAGATTTTGGATCGGCTACTCAAATTGGTGGTATCCAAAAAACGAATGACGTAATTGAAAAAACGACTTGGGGACTTGCTATCGGGATTGCAGTAATTAGTATTGTACTAACAATCCAATCAACACCAAAGAAAGTGGTTCAACAAACTGCACCAACAACTGAACAAGGAGCTCCGGCTACAAAATAAAAAAAAACTTCGCTTTTTAAAATGTCAGTATGTCACATGCTGGCATTTTTTTTTGGAAAAATTTTATAAAAAACACGAAAAAATGTCTCACAAATTAAATGGCATGGTATTCGTCAATTTGTAATCAACTTTAAAATTAATTACATATGTCTATTTCATTTAAACCTTTGGCAGACCGAGTTCTGGTAGAACCGTCTCCAGCAGAAGAAAAAACAGCAAGTGGAATAATTATTCCAGACACGGCGAAAGAAAAACCATTGCATGGAACTGTGATTGCAGTTGGCACTGGAAAAAAAGAATTGGCTCCTGGTAACAAAGTAGTGTATGGTCAGTACTCTGGAACAGAGATCAAATTGGATGGTAAGAAATTACTGATCATGAAAGAAGCAGATATTTACGGTATAATCGATTAATCTTCCGATAAGTATCACTCAAACATGTGAGCACACTCACAAAAAAACATCAATTATTATTTAAAAAGTTTATTAAAAATGGCAAAAGAAATTTATTTCGACGTAGAAGCAAGAGAAAAACTTAAAAAAGGTGTTGATGCATTAGCAAATGCTGTAAAAGTAACATTAGGACCAAAAGGTAGAAATGTAGTAATTGGTAAAAAATTTGGATCACCACATATCACAAAAGATGGTGTTACAGTTGCCAAAGAAATCGAATTGAAAGATCCTATTGAAAATATGGGCGCTCAAATGGTAAAAGAAGTTGCTTCAAAAACAGCAGATATCGCTGGAGATGGAACTACAACTGCTACTGTTTTAGCACAAGCGATCGTTACTGCGGGTATGAAAAATGTTGCTGCAGGAGCTAATCCAATGGATTTAAAAAGAGGAATTGACAAGGCGGTAACTTCAGTTGTAAATAGTTTAAAATCTATTTCAAAAGAAGTTGGTTCTGACAACGATAAAATTAAACAAATCGCTTCTATTTCTGCAAATAACGATGAAACAATCGGAGCATTGATTGCAGAAGCGATGAAAGTAGTTGGTAATGATGGAGTTATTACTGTAGAAGAAGCAAAAGGTACTGAAACTGAAGTAAAAACTGTTGAAGGTATGCAATTTGACAGAGGTTACTTATCTCCGTATTTTGTAACCAACGCTGAAAAAATGATTGTTGAGATGGAGAATCCAAAAATTCTTATCTACGACAAAAAGATTTCTAACATGAAAGAACTATTGCCTATTTTAGAGCCTGTAGTTCAATCTGGTAAATCGTTATTAATCATTGCTGAAGATTTAGATGGTGAAGCACTTGCAACATTGGTTGTAAACAGAATCAGAGGTTCTTTGAAAATTGCAGCTGTTAAAGCTCCAGGATTCGGAGATCGTAGAAAAGCAATGCTTGAAGATATTGCGATCCTTACTGGTGGTCAAGTGATCTCTGAAGAAAGAGGAATGACGCTTGAGGGTACTACTCTAGATATGTTAGGTACCGCTGAAAAAATCGAAATCGATAAAGACAATACGATTATTGTAAATGGGGCTGGAGCAAAAGAAGAAATCGCTGCGAGAGTTGGACAAATCAGAGCTCAAATCGAAAGTACAACTTCAGATTATGACCGTGAAAAACTTCAAGAGCGTTTAGCTAAATTGGCGGGAGGTGTTGCAGTACTTTATGTAGGTGCACCAACTGAAGTTGAAATGAAAGAGAAAAAAGACCGTGTGGACGATGCTTTGGCTGCTACAAGAGCTGCAGTTGAAGAAGGTATTGTTCCTGGTGGAGGTGTTGCTTTAATTCGTGCAATTGCTGCGTTAGAAGAATTAAAAGGCATCAATGAAGACGAAGATACTGGAATCGCGATTGTAAAAAGAGCTGTAGAAGAACCATTACGTCAAATTGTAGCAAATGCAGGTGGCGAAGGTGCAGTGATTGTACAAAAAGTTAAAGAAGGAAAAGACGACTTCGGATACAACGCAAGAACGGATGAGTTCCAAAATTTACTTGCAGCTGGTGTAATTGACCCAACTAAAGTAACGAGAATTGCCATTGAAAATGCTTCTTCAATTGCTGCGATGTTCTTAACAACAGAGTGTGTGATTGCTGATGAAGTAGAAGAAAACGCTCCAATGATGGGTGGCGGAGGAATGCCTGGTGGAATGGGCGGAATGATGTAATATAGGATTTATAAGGTTTGATTCATTTCAAACCTTTCCCTATCGATTCTTCCCTAAATTATTTAGGATAGAAAAGATGACTATATACAGATTGTTAGTGAATAATCGCTTACCAATCAAAAAGGGTGTCCGATTTGGACACCCTTTTTTTTATCGGTTCAAACAGAGATAACTATTAATTAACTGTCTCTAATACTTCTTTGGTTTCCTTTGTTGAGGCAGTCATTAAAGGCGAGTTTTGAAGCTGATTGAATAGCTTGTGAGTAATATCATTCATGCCTACAATCAATTCACCTCCTACTTGTTTAAAATTAGGATGCGTTAACAAAATGGTGAAAATTTTATTCATTTCATTTTGAAAATTGTTGGTTGTCAACGGTTGTAGTTTAGGTTGCGGTACATCTATTGCATTGACAACATCTAACAAACCTTCTTCTAATAAAATTTTTGTGTCAAAAATCTTTTTCAACGAATTCATTGTTTCACCTCTTAATCCATAGAAATAAGAAAGTAGTTTTGTGAAACTTGACTTCATGTCCACATCGGACAATTTATTCAACCAACCTTCGAAAAAATCTACCAAATTATTGTTCCATACTAGTAATCCTTTCACTTTGTTTAACTCTTCCTTAGTGTTGTTGAAATCAGTTTTTCCGATTTGATTCACATAAAGTAATGAACGCTCTAAGGAATTGCTTAACACCATGAAATTTAACTCCAAAAATGTTGAAAGATGCTCCTCGTATTTCTTGTTCATAAGCGCATTGAATTCTGTTAATTCAGATGTATTGAAGTTTTCGTCTGAATTTAAATTGATACGAGAAATAACTGACATCCAATCATTGTTTAGTTCAAACATAAGTTTAAAACTATCTGTTTGAAACTTTGCCAATTGAATTAATCCGATTGATAATTCAGTATTTAAACCTACATTTTCGCGCACACTTGATTCCCAACCTTCTGTAATTTTATTGAATGTGTTTTTCCATGTAGTCGTAAAACCAATGTTCATTGAAGTGTTAAACCCCGGAATTGAATTAAAAAGACTAGTTGTAAAATGATCAAAAGTTTCAAACGATTTCTTTTGGTAGTTAACGAATTCCAATACAGAGTTTTCAAAAATCATCAAATTATCTACCGCGCTTTTTGTGGCATTGTTTTGAAAATTGAATAGATCCATCGGTTTCATTTCAGCATACATTGTTCTAAGCTGTGTCATGTATTTATCAAATTCTTCTTTTTTTGCTAACAAATCTGCTTGATTTAAAAATAAATAATTTTGTTTTTCCATACGTTACTTTCTTTTTTAATTATTACCAATCACTTTTGAGGTATTGTTTCGAATCAGCTAATAAGAACGTAGTATCAAGATTGAAACAACAACTATTTATGACTAATTTTTTAATTTTTCAAAGCTGAAAAAGATCAACTAATTGAAAAATTAATGCAATACCCTCAATGATTAAATTTAAAGCTTTATTATTAAAATTCCAAAAATATTATTTCATAGAAATATTTAGATATCAACTTAATAAACGATGAATTGGTATTTAAAGTTGAAGAAATTACAAAGGGTTTACTTTAAAACATATAGAAAATCATGGATTTGCTAAAAGAGATGAAATAGTAAGGTGCTTTTAGATAAATTATGTGACTATATTACGTAACATCTAAAACGCAATTTAGTTTTACTGACTGTATTGCGAAACACCAAGAATAAAATTAAATTTTTATTCAACCAAGAATATTATCTATAAATTTATAATTTGTTAAGACCCATTTGGTACTTGAATCTACCAATTAGAAATTGGTTAGGATTTATTTAATTGTTTCATTAATTTAATGATAATTATTCAACAATTTCAAAAAATAAGAGCTATGAAAAAGTTAGTTTTAATATTCGTTATTACAATGAATAGTGTGGTTTTTAGTCAGACTAAAATCAGTCATACAAATTTTAATTATACTTTACTAGAAAAGCTAGTTGTTGAAAAAATCAATAATTATAGAGATAGTTTAAAATTAAAAACATTATATACTTCTCATATTTTAAGAGAATCATTTTCTTGTATAACTGCTAGTACAAACGCTAAACAAGATAAGTTATATCATGTGCCATATGCAACTTGGAATAAAGACGCACCAAAATTATACAATGAATTATATAATTTAACAAATGGTAAATGTGGTTCTAAAAATCCTAATACATTATTAATAGTACAACGACCAGAAATAATACAGGCATTTACATGTTTAACTTTTAAAACTTATGAAGAATTATCAGATAGTATATTAAGATGTTGGTTAAATTCGAAAGGACATAAAGCAATCATTGAGTTGGTATTCGATCAGGAAAATGTACACGGACCAGCTGGCATTAGTTGTTGTGTAAAAAAATCATCAACTGGCAAATATTATGTTGCAGTTGGATTTATCCAATTGGGTTATATCTAGATGTATAGTAAAAAAGACCTTAAATAAGGTTCTTTCTATTGTTTATTTTTATTTTGGTTGTAATGCTGTTAATTTGATTTCCAAAAAATCCGTTAAAACAAATGTTAATAGGTTATATTTAAGGTTTAACTAAAACAATTTTTCACCATTATACTTTCAACTAATTTTCAAAACATCGAAATTATCGAAAAATTAAAGAAATCAGGTGTTCAATTTGAAGCAGAAAAAAAGATTTGACTACCAATCGTTTTGAAGGAATGTCTTTTGTTGTTTCAGGTGTTTTTTCAACTTTTTCAAGGGATGAAAAAAATCAATAGTGAATCGGAGAGAAAAATGTAGGTTCTATTTCAGCAAAAACATCTTATGTAGTTGCTAGTGAAAATATGGGGCCAGCAAAATTGGAGAAAGCCAAAAAATTAGGAGTGAAGATTTTGAGTAAGGAGGAATTTATAGCACTGATTGGCTGATAGTATAATTACATACAATCAAATGACAACAATTTAGTGTTAATAGATTTGATCTTAAATTGTTATAAATACAGGTTTAAAGTCTTTAATCCACGGCTTAAATTAAACCTTAGTGCTGCTTAATGAGTTGGTTTATATTTTGTTGCTAAAATTGAAGTCTTTAAATTAAATATTTTTAGAATGTAATTCGATTATTTCTATTTTTATAATAAAGTAGTGATTTCTTACGTTTTTAGTATAAAAGAGAGATATGAAACCAGTTATTGTATTTGCAGTATTGTTGATGGCGTCAACAACATTCGCTCAGAAGTCTAAATCGACAACCGCTAAATCTAAGTATAAAACATATAAACCAAGTGACTTAGTTCCAACCACAGGTCGACCATATTTTGATACTATCATTGACGGCGAAACATTTAGTTTACGTAGATGGGAAGTTTTAGGTGATACGGCACACGATAACAATGTTATGAGATATATTGCAAAACTATGTTTCCACGAATTAAATGCTCGTAGAAAGAAAATGGGTAAGTATCCATTAATTTGGGATGAGCGATTAAAACCAGCTGCAGAACATCACAGCTACTACTTAGATTATGTGTATTTTCATAGTATCGATCCAGACAAAGATGGTTGGTATATGACACACAGCGAAGATTACGATGTTCCTAATTTTAAAGAAACAGAATATCGTATCAGCTTTGTTGACGAAAAATATCCAAACGTTTTTGAAGAGATTAATGAGTGCTTGGCTGGTGCTGGCGGGTTAGGTAATATTACATTTAATGATGCATGTTTAGATGTAATTAATCAATTTAATAATTGTAAATATCATTGGGCTGACTTAACTGACACAACTGATAATAAATGGGATGCTATTTATATATATATTAGTCCGAATAATAAAGTAGCAACAGTTGTACCTGGCAGATATTTGAAATAAATGCCAGGTATAATTATGATTGATTATTAATTTCCAGATTTTTGAGTTAGTATCATTGTGTTTGGATCTAGATCCCATCCACCTTTAGTTAAGTTTCCATCAAACTTTGATGCTCCACCATATAGTTCCGCAAATTTATTTAAATCACCACTAATCGGTGTGCCTGGAGTCGCTCTTGCTAAATTTAACAATTTACTCTCTTTTACATCTTTAATATTTGCAAAAATATCGTTAACTTGCTCGACTGTGAACCTACCACATGACTTTAAAAAATTAAATAAATCAGCACTACCTGGTTTTTTTGCATTTCCATATTCGCCGGTGAGTCCAGCAGCCATTGGCGACCACTCTCCTTGTTGTTGAACACTTATTCGTTCCGTCATATTCTTCCAATGATATAGACCAACCATTGCCGGAATACTTTTACCTAGTAGCGGTATATTATCTCGAGTGCCAAATTTAATTATAATATTACCTTTCCAACCAGTTTGATTATCCGGAGCTATTAGGTTAGCTGGTGCATCCGTGTTGGCTGATTTTTTAGTTATCGCAGATGCATTTGATTCAAATTCGTTTGTTGTATAATCTACTCGGAAACTTAAATATGGCTTGCCTAATCGTGTTCGTTCATATGTCGGTTTTATTCCGTCGACTTTTACATTTGCATGGCGTTTTTCATCATCAGTAAAACCACCTGGGATTACTACTCCGGTAGTTATAATTTCTTTTATTATTAGGCCTTGATTTGCTGCCTAGATTGCTTGTGAGAGTGGTTTTGTAACTGACTTATATTATTTTGAAGAATTCGCCATTGAATTCATTGCCATCATTTGTTGAATAGATTTTTGCATTCCTTCTGTAGAACCATCTAAAAATATCACATTTCCTTGGCCCTTTTCAGCAAATTCCTTGATTGATTCAGTCCACATACTGAACAAAATTAGCGAAGTATCTAAATTCGCCTCTCTCATTTTTTCAGCTGCCTCCGTCATACCTTTAGCAACCTCTTCTCTGAATAATGCTAATCCTTGTCCTTTAAGTTGTGCTGCTTCACGTTCAGCTGTAGCAGCAATCTTAATTGCATTTCCCTCTGCTTCAGCAGCTTTTGTTTTGGTAATCAATAATGCTTGACCTTCATTTTCTGCAGCTGCTTTTAAGTTGTTAGAAGCAACCACTTTTGCCATAGATGCAGTGATTTCAGCATCAAACATAATATCATTTAACTGTAAATCAATCAAATGAAAACCCCAAGTTTCGAGGGTATTGTCCAAGCTGTCTTTGACATCGTCTACAATTTCTCTTCTTAACAACAAAATTTCCGCCTGTTTTTTCGTTGCTACAAAACCTCTTACTGAACCTTCAATAGTTCTAATTAACGCTTGGGTAAAGTTCTTCTCGTCCATAAACTTGAAGGCAACATTTTTAATTGTTTCTTCATTGGAATCCAACACAGAATAAACTAACATCGCTTTGAAATAAACATTAGCTTGGTCCTGCGTAATCGCTTGAAACTCCATTTCAATAGCACGATTTTGTATAGAAACTCTACTAAAAATTGCTTCCAAAAAAGGAATTCTAAAATTTAACCCAGGATGTAAGATTCTTCGGTATTTTCCGAACATCGTAATCACAGCAATGGTTCCTTGTTTTACAGTAACAAATGAAAGGAAAACAAAAAGAAGAAGAATTAAAAAAAGGATAAAACCTATCATAATATAAAATTTAAAGAATTAA
>CALPOI020000039.1 GCA_943325145.2 Candidatus Planktophila lacus
CACTTGCTCATCCTTGATGTTTTCTGAACCGTTGTCATGAATAATATGAAATACAATTGGGATCACATATTTACCTCTCTTGCTTGCGTTTTTACCATCAAATGACTTTGAGTTTTGTAGTAATTTTTCAAAATCTTTCATTAATTCCGGTTGTTCGCGCCACAAATTTTGTTGTGCTTCTGCGTGGCTACACCAATTTTTAGATTTTTGAGCTAATGAATAAGTACTGCCGAAACAGATGATAAGTGTTATTAGTGCAATTAATTTGATTTTCATCTCATATAGATTTAATATTCATTTTACAAAAATAAATTAATTTTTGTTCTAATTTATACATTCTTCATTTATTTTTCTAATTCATAGATGTTAAAAAATAAAAAAGTCAATATAGAAATATTGACTTTAATTTATTTGTTTTTAGTATATTATATCCCTAGTTCTATTTGGAAAATTGCTCCAATTTGTTTTGTGGAGTTTAAGTTTTTTAAATCATGAGTTATATGGTACAACAAATTACCTTGTACTTTTACTCTATGACCATATATATATTTAGATATACCTAAATGGTACTGTTCAATTTTTTTCTCGTTGATGCTTGTGAATATTTCATTTAAATACAATTTTTTATCAGGTGTGATATTTGCATATCTCACTGCTAATTCTACGTTATTTTTAAATAAATAACTCATTTGAGTTAGACTTCCATATCCGCTATAAATACTTCTGATTTTTGATTTATCTTTTGGATCTACCGTAATTCCATTATTTGATATTCTAGAACAATATTCTTGATAAAAAGCAAAACCTTTGTATTTATACATTAAATCTAAGTGTAAATTTTTCATGTCTGCATCAGCATACAAGTCGTTTCCTAATGTACCAGATTGTCTAACAACATTTTCATTGTGATTAATACTTGCTGCAATTACCAACTTATGATTTTGTTCTCTTACTAAATCTCCCTCACATTCTTCGTTTCCTTTTGTGAATCTTCCGAAAGGTAATAATTCAATTCTTCCGGTATAGTTTAAACCTTTGTCAGATTTTGTTGAGTTTCTGCCTTCACCAGAAGTTAAGGCACCTTTAAGACTAAAATATTCTTTATCATACGAACCAAAGAATCCAAAATCTCTGTCAAGAGTGTAAGTTGCATTTACTATTGATCGATCTGCAAATTGTAAATTTCCAGATGATATTACTCTTTGTCTATTTCCTGGAAGCTTTGTTTGTCCAAACCCCAATTTTAAACTGTTATTTGGTTCATAATAGATCATTGCATCTCTTACAATATTTGGCGATGTATTATATTTAGATGCGTTTGGGTCTTCCCAGTCCATATCACCTCTAGAAAAAGATAATTGTATGTAGTATGTTAGTTTTGGATTAGCAACAAAACCTTTCATTCTCATTCTTAGTCTTCGAACTCTGAATTCCATTTCATGTGGTGTCAAATCTTCTTCTGATTTTGATAGGTATCCAGCTCTATTTTGCATTCGGAATTGAAATTGAATTCCAAATAAGCTGTCTTTCTGAGTTATTTCAATTCCGCTTTCTTTTTTAGTTTTAACTAATAGAGGAGAATTGTTTTGAGCATTAATAAACAGTATGTTAGCTGTAATTGCTGCAGTTGTAATTATTGATTTTATCATTTGATTTTTTCTTCAAAATTATTTTCTTAATCTTAAATTAACATTTGATTAATTAATAGTTAACCTAAGGTTAATATTCGTAACAATTTTTTAACATTTTAACAATTTGATTCATTGTTTTTTAAGTTTTGATTTGAAGGTTTCAATATTTGGTTTATCATTTAATTCAAAACTAGCTATTGATATTATATTGTTGATTTATAGTGGTTTAAGTTAAATTTGCTTTTGTCAACGTTAATTTTACGTTAAGAAGTTAGGGTGATCTTCAGATGGAGGTAATTAGTACTAATTTTGAATCAAATTAAAATTTTATTGTTATGTCTATTTTAAAATTCTTTTTACCAAAAGACAAAGTGTTTTTTTCATTATTTGAACAAGCAAGTGGAAATTTAGAGTCGTTAGCAGGTAAACTTGTCGAACTTGTTAATGAGTCGGATTATAATAAGAGATCAACGCTTGTTAAAAACATGAAGGATCTGGAAAACGAGAATGATAAATTAACTCATACTATTTTTGTAGAGTTAGGTAAGAATTTTATAACACCCTTTGACAGAGAAGATATTCACAGTTTAGCAACTGCATTAGATGATATCGCTGATTATATTTATGCGACGGCCAAAAAGATAAATTTCTACAAGATCGAACCTACCAACGATCAAGGGATTAAAAAAATGGCAGATGCAATAAAAGAATCTGTACTTTCTGTTAATTCAGCAGTTATAGAATTGAGAAATTTGAAAAATATTCAAAAAGTTGTTGAATGCGTAATTAAAATAAATGGCATTGAAAATCAGGTAGATGATATTTTTGATTTAAGTATTGAAAACCTATTTGAAAATGAATCTGATATCAAAACTTTAATCAAGAAGAGAGAAATCTATCAAGTAATGGAAGAGGTTACTGATAAATGTGAAGATGCTGGAAATGTGATGGAATCAATTGTTGTTAAATACGCTTAATATTTTATTTACTTAAAACATAGGATTATGTTTACATTATTGTTGATTGTTATTGCTATTGCGTTGTTGTTTGATTTGGTGAATGGTTTTCATGATGCTGCAAATTCAATTGCTACAGTGGTATCCACTAAAGTTTTAACTCCTTTTCAAGCTGTTTTATGGGCTGCTGCTTTTAATGTTTTGGCATTTTGGGTATTTGATATGAGTGTTGGAAATACTGTTGCAAAAACAGTTGATAGCGGTGCTATCGATTTGTGGGTTATTTTGGCTGGTTTGTTGGCCGCTACTACATGGAATTTGTTTACATGGTGGTTAGGTATTCCTTCTTCTTCCTCACATACTTTGATAGGCGGTTTTGCTGGGGCAGCTGTTGCGCATGCTGGATTTAGTGTTGTTGCGATGGATGAAATTATTCCAGTTGTATTGTTTATTTTTCTAGCGCCTTTAATTGGTGGTGTTATTGCATTCGTTATAGCTTTGGTAACGATGAGTAGAAAATTTGTATTAAAGTTCTTTGTCATAATTGGTGGTTCAGTAGGTTTGTATTTTCTAATGGATTATATGGTTGAGTTCATGGATATGAAGCCAATTATGATGTACATCGTATTAATAATGTTAGGTATTTTTATTTTAGCTTACATTTATTATATGTTAGTACATGGTAAGAAACAAACTGCAATTAAGGAATCTAACATGTACAAAAAGCTTCAATTACTTTCTTCAGCAGCTTTTTCTCTAGGTCATGGCGGAGCTGATTCTCAAAAAGTAATGGGTATAATTTGTGCTGCATTAATGGTTTATGGAAACATGGGTAGAGAAGGAAAATTATCTAGCCCTATTTCTGAGCACTTTCAGATTTCTGAATTAATGCAAGTTGAGTATAAGAATGACGAGGGTAAAAAAGAAAAATTTAAACCTGAAATTGGGAAACTTGATTCTGTGACATATTATGCAGAAGGTAAAAAAATCATTGATTTAAAAACACAAGAAGTGATTTTTGATGATGAAAAAATTAATCAATCTTATAAATCTGCGTCTTTATTTTCTGATTTTAGTAAAGTTGATGAAAACCTTGAAAAACTTCATGTATACACTAAAGGTGATGATATTTACGATGCAGAGTTAAACGAATTAATTTTTCACAAAAAAGAATTAAATTCCAAGTATCAACATGCTGGAATGTTTATCAATTATATTTCTAAAGGTGAACTTAATGAAGGATATAAAATCAAGACAAAAGTAAATTCTGACTCCATGCCTTTCTGGATTTCATTTGGATGTTATTTAATGATTGGTATAGGTACTCTTTTTGGTGGTTGGAAGATTGTTAAAACAATGGGTTCAAAAATAACTAAAGTAACACCTTTGGAAGGTGTATGTGCTGAAACTGCTGGAGCTCTTACTTTATTTACTGTAAGTCAAATGGGTATACCTGTTTCAACCACACATACGATTACAGGTTCAATCATTGGTGTTGGCGCGACAAAACGTTTAAGTGCCGTTAGGTGGGGGGTTACAATTAATTTATTGTGGGCATGGGTATTAACTATACCTGTTAGTGCATTGTTTGCAGCTATATTTTATTACTTAATATGTTTGTTTAAGTAGATTTATTTTAACTAAAATAACAAAGGGCGTCGCTTTTAAAGCGACGCCCTTTGTTATTTTTCTAATTGTTAGTGATATTTACTGATTTTATTTTAACTCTTTGTTGTCAGGGAAATTGTTAAATTATATAATTATTTTTCCCATTTAAATGTAGAAAAAAATCTTTTCAGATCGTATTTAAGATAGTCTAAACTAGGTTTAATAGAATCGTAATTAGGTCGAGTGTTAAAGTAAACTACACCGCTTACAAAGCGTGAAGTTGAATCTGTAAGGTAAAATTGAAATGGCGAAGCAACATTTCCTTGAAGTTCAAATAAAGTACCAAATACTTTTTCTTTTTTTCTTATAATTAATTCATCTTCAATTGCAGTTGCTTTAATTTTATGTTCGTCTACTTTATTGATTGAAAAATTAATGTATTCCGATAAAGGTTTTTCCATGTCTATGTACGAAAAATGTAATGTTCCGTTGAGTGGACCAAGAACTATGTCTTTGTGACATGTTAATTTTTTTCCTTCATATACATTTCTAATGGTATATGCTTTTGAAATGTCAAAACTGTATGGACACGATGCATCAAATCTTACATATTCGTGTGATGGAAAATTTGTGTTTAAGTAAGAAGAAGGTTTAGGTATATAGTTGTCGTCATCATTACATGCATTCAGTCCGAATAGCGCAAGACTTGTAACAATTATTTTCAAATTATTCTTCATTTGATATAATTGGATTTTGGTTTATTACTCGAATTGTTTTAATTCTTTTTTTGTCGGATGTTTCTACTATTAATTTAAAGTCTTCAAATTCAATAAATTCTTTGTTTCGAAGTATTTTACCTGCTTTGTTTACTAGAAATCCGCCTATAGTATCCATGTCTCCTTTATGAGCTTCAAACTCTTTTCCGTCAATATTAATCACTTTATAAAAGTCAACGAGTGAAGTGCGTCCTTCAAATACAAATTCGTTTTCAGAAATTTTAGTGAATATTACTTCTTTTTCGTCAAATTCATCTGTTATATCTCCAACAATTTCTTCCAGTACATCTTCTAAAGTTACTATTCCTCCAGCACCACCGTACTCGTCAACAACAATCGCCATATGTATCTTTTTTACTTGAAATTCTTTTAATAAATCATCTAACTTTTTGTTTTCTGGAACAAAGAATGGTTTTCTAATTAGGTTTTTCCAGTCAAATTCGTCTTTTTCATTTAGGTAGGGTATAAGGTCTTTTATGTATAATACACCAATAATATTATCAATTGTAGAATCGTAAATTGGAACTCTAGAAAAACCTGCTTCAATAATTTTAAAGAGTAGTTCATGATAATTTAGGTTGTGTTCAAAAGCAACAATATCCATACGGGCTTTCATAATTTGTTTAACGTCTGTATTGCCAAATTTTACAATTCCTTCTAATATTTTGTGCTCTTCTTCAGGTGTATTGTTTTCTTTTGTAAGCGCTAGAATTTGTTCTAACTCATTAGAAGAAACCTTTATATTCTTATGTTTTGCATACCGATGTATTAAATTTGTTCCATTTGTTAAAAAATTCTTCAACCATGAAAATGGAGGAATACTTCCTATAATATTGAGTGGTTGTGCCATTAATCGTATGATTGTAATGCTGTTTTTTGTGGCGTAAACTTTAGGCATTACTTCTCCTGCAAGTAATATAATTGTTGTAATTAATACTGCTTCTAACAAGAATCGAATCGTTTCATTTCCTGATACTTGTGGATATATCTCATTGAGAAGATAGGTTGATAAAATTACTACACCTACGTTTACAAAATTATTCGCGATGAGTATAGTCGCTAATAAATCTTTTGGGTTGTTCAATAAATTAAATGCATTTTCATTAACTCTCTCTGACTCATTTTTCAACAATTCTTTTTCCGTAGGATCCAATGAAAAAAAGGCTACTTCAGATGCTGAAATTAAAGCAGAACAGGTTAGTAAAAGTAAGATTGTAAAAATTCCAGATAGAATAGGGAAAGTAAAAAAAGTAGTAACTAGTAGCATCGCTGATTTTAAAAAGGTAAATTATCTAATTCTGTTGATTCAAATCCATTTACTTTACTTGATTGAATTGGTTGTTCATTAGAGTAAACACCATTTTTTATAGTTCCAGTAAGCTGATTTTCAGAAAGTAGTAAATAGGAAGAGAGAAAAATCTCAGCTCGATCATGAAGTAATCCATCTTTACTTGTCCATTTTCGATGTTTTAATTTTCCTTCAATGTAAATTAGTTGATCTTTATCAATGTTTTTATAGATTTCTTTTGCAAATTCATTCCAACATGAAATGGTGTGATGGTCTGTTATTCTTTTTTTTTCAGTCTGAGAGTTAATCGAAATAAAATCAAATGTTCCTATTGTGAAATTACATAATGCATTTGAATTGGATAAAAATTTTATTTGAGGTTTTTGTAATACATATCCAATAAGTGTAACTTTATTAAGTGTTGGAAATGAATTCATTTTGTAAGAATATTTAACTCAGATAATTAGACCTAATTTACAAATATAACAAATTCAATTGTCAATTTTATTAATGTTTTCGAGATATTTAGTAATCACTCTCGGTAGAGGATATTTAATGATTTCATCTTTGTGAACAACTATGAAAGAATCTGTTTCATTTAATGTTTCTAAAACACTGTTGTTGAGTTTTATTTGCCAAAAATAAGTGAAGATATGTTGATGGGATAGGACATGTTTTTGAGCTGTTGGAATAGATAGTATTTGTTGATTGAATTTTTTTTCAAGTTGATTTTTAATTAATTGAAGATCATCATTTTGGTTTTTCTCAATTAAGGGGAATTCAAATAAATGTTTCCAAATATCCTCATCAGTTCTTTTGTGAAGAATTGTGTCTACTTTGTTTGAAATATCAAGGTAATGAAAATAGCGTTTTTTGACCACTGTTTTTTTTGATTTTATTGGTCGATGAAGTATTGTTCCATTAATTTTGGCTTTACATTGATTTGAAAATATGCAGTTATTGCAGTTTGGTTGTGATGGAGTACAATGAATCGCTCCAAATTCCATTATTGCTTGATTGTATTCACCAGGCTCATTAGTAGGTATGAGTTTGTTTGCGATATTGTATATGAGTTTTATTCCTTCACTAGTATCTATTGGGGTATCAATATCAAATATGCGTGTTAAAACTCTAAATACATTTCCGTCTACAACAGGGTGTACTAAGTTAAATGAAAAGGATGAAATAGCTGCTGCAGTGTAGGGGCCTATTCCTTTAAGTTTCAATATTTCCTCATATTTATTGGGGAAATTTCCATTGTGATTAAAGGTTATTTCTTTTGCTGTAGCATGTAAATTTCTAGCCCTACTGTAATATCCTAAACCTTGCCAATTTGATAGAATTGTTTGTTCATCTGCATTAGCTAAATGTTGAATGGTTGGAAAGTTATTTATGAATTTCAAATAGTAATCCATCCCTTGATCAACCCTTGTTTGTTGTAGAATAATTTCAGATAACCATATGAAATAGGGATTGTTAGTATTTCTCCAAGGCAGATTTCTTTTGTTTTGTCGATACCATTTTAAAATTGATAGGTCGAAATTGTCCATTTGTAGATTTTTTATTTAGGGTAATTTTGATTTACAAATATAAAATTAAAAACTTCTTTATATTTGTACTGAAAATCAAAAACTTATACAAAATGACAAAAGCAGATGTAATTGCACAGATTTCAGAAGAAACTGGTTTAGAAAGATTAGAAGTTCAAACAGTTGTTGAAACTTTCATGACTGTTGTTAAGTCTTCAATGGCTGGTGGACAAAACGTTTATCTTCGTGGATTTGGAAGTTTTATCGTAAAAGAAAGAGCTGAAAAAACAGGTAGAAACATCTCTAAGAAAGAGACAATCATTATTCCTGCTCATAATATTCCTGCATTTAAACCTGCAAAAGTATTTATGGACGAAGTTAAAACTAAAGTTGTTTTGAAATAATCTTTAAATTATCAAAGAAATTTAAATTTAAATTTTATCTTTGCACTCCTGTTAATTGCAGGAGTGTTTTTGTTTAAATACATTACTTTAGAATTTTTATTATTTAATACATATAGTTATGCCAAGCGGAAAAAAAAGAAAAAGACACAAAATGGCTACGCACAAGCGTAAAAAAAGATTAAGAAAAAACCGTCATAAAAAGAAAAAATAATTTTTTCTAATTGAGTGTGTGATTTAAGCTTGTAGTTAACAAGCTTAAATCTTTTTTTTTAATTTAATATAAGCTTTCGTGAGTTTAGAGTTAATAGTCGATTCCCGTCAAGAGGGAATTTGGCTTGCTTTGTTGCGTGATGGAAAGCTTATTGAATTGCATCAAGAACAAGGTCAAACAGATTTTGCCGTAGGAGATATTTACCTAGGAAAAGTTAGGAAAACTGTAAGTAGCTTGAATGCAGCATTTGTGGATGTTGGGTATGAAAAAGATGCTTTTTTACATTATTTAGACCTAGGACCACAGTTCAATTCGCTGAATAAGTTCACCAAAGATACGCTTCAAGGTAAGCAAAATGTTTCTGATTTACTATATTTTAAATTAGAAAAAGAAATACCTAAGGAAGGTAAAATGGAAGAAGTAGTTTCTTCTACTCAGCCTATATTAGTTCAAATTGCTAAAGAACCAATTTCCACAAAAGGTCCAAGATTAAGTGCTGAAATAACACTTGCAGGGAGGTACATTGTATTAGTTCCTTTCTCTGACAAAGTTTCTATCTCCCAAAAGATTAAAGATGCTGGAGAAAGAGATCGATTAAAATCAATTTTATCTGAAATCAAACCAAAAAATTTCGGTGTAATCATCCGTACTGTAGCTGAAAACAAACCGGTAGATCAAATTCATCAAGATTTAAATAACCTAATAGATAAGTGGAAGGTTATGTTTGCGAATTTGAAAAACGCAACACCTCCAAGAAAAGTTTTAGGTGAAATTGACAAAACTTCTTCTATTTTACGAGATTTATTGAACGGTGATTTCAGTAGTATTCATGTTAACAATGAAGTATTAACTAACGAAATTCGTGATTTTGTTGTAGGGATTGCTCCTGAACGTGAGAAGATTGTTAAGTTTTATGATGGTAAGATTGATATTTTTGAAAAGTTCGGTATTTCCAAACAAATAAAAACATTGTTTGGAAAAAAAGTTCCGCTAGGAAGTGGGGGGTATTTGATTATTGAGCACACAGAGGCAATGCATGTTATTGACGTAAACAGTGGTAACAGAAAAGGTGCTGAGGGACAAGAATCAAATGCTTTGTCTACAAATCTTGAGGCTGCGGAAGAAATTGCTAGGGTGCTTCAATTAAGAGATATGGGTGGTATCGTTGCGATCGATTTTATAGACATGCACGATAAAGAGAACAACAAGATTCTTTTTGAACGCTTGAAAGAACATATGAAGTTTGACCGTGCAAAACATAATGTATTACCTCCTTCAAAGTTTGGTGTTGTTGAGATTACTCGACAACGTGTTCGCCCGGAGACTGAAATAAAAACTAATGAGACTTGTCCAACCTGTAACGGTACAGGAGAAGTTCAAGCAACTATTCTTTTTGCAGAAGAAATTGAAACGAATTTAGATTATTTATTAGTGGATAAACGTGAACCTAATGTTACATTGTTAGTTCACCCTTATCTAGAAGCGTATTTCAAAAAAGGTATTTTGTCAAAACAGATTAATTGGTTGTTTAAATACAAAAAATGGATACCTGTAAGAGGTGTTGTTGCCAATCAATTGTTACAATATTCTTTTTTAAATAAAAACAACGATGAAATTGCACTTTGATAATGGATTCAAAGTGCAATTTAACTTTTAATGAAGCTAAGTTAAAGTTAGAGTCTTGGTGTGCATATCAAGATAGGTGTACATCCGAGGTTCTTTTAAAATTGAAGTCTTTTGAATTAAGTTCTGATCAAGAGCAAAAGTTAATAGATTACCTAACATTGAATCGATTCCTTGATGACCAACGGTATGCAGATTCAATTGTTTCAGGTAAGTTTTCAATTAAAAAGTGGGGTAGGATTAAGATCACCTATTTTCTAAAGAAAAAATATATTCCCAAAGAATTAATTAGCAATGCTTTGTCGACGTTAGATGTGGATGTTTACTATTCTGTTTTATTATCTCTTGCAGAAAAAAAACATGAATCACTATCTCTTAAAAACTCCTATGAGAAAAGAGCTAAAGTTGTCACTTATCTTCAGTCTAAAGGGTATGAGCTCGATTTAATAATCGATGCTTTGAATGAGATTAAAAAGGATATAAAGTAGTTTATATATTCTTTGTCACAAATAAGACCGTTGTAATTTTATTTCTTGTTTCTATTATGTAATACAACGGTCTTTTTATTATGATTGTAAGTGTTAGTTTAACAACGTTCAAGTATCACTGCATAACCTTGTCCAACCCCGATACACATTGTTGCTAACGCATATCTCTTGTTTGTTCTGATTAATTCATTGGCAGCAGACATAATGATTCTTGTACCTGACATTCCTAGTGGATGACCTAATGCAATGGCTCCACCATTAGGATTGATTCTTGGATCATTGTCGGCAATTCCTAATGCTCTTGTACATGCAAGAACTTGAGCTGCAAATGCTTCGTTCAATTCTAGTACATCCATCTGATCTAGTTTTAAGCCAGTTCTATGGAGTAGTTTTTGTGTAGCTGCTACAGGTCCGATACCCATAATTCTTGGTTCTACACCTGCTACAGCTCCTCCAACAATGCGCACCTTTGGAGTTAAGTTATGTTGTTTTAAACCTTCGTCAGACGCTAGTAATAAGGCTGCTGCTCCATCGTTTAATCCAGATGCATTTCCTGCTGTAACTGTACCGTCTTTTTTGAATGCTGGTTGTAGTTTAGCTAATGTTTCGAGCGTTGTATTTGCTCTTATAAATTCATCACCGCTAAATATTATTGGGTCTTTCTTTTTTTGTGCTATTTCTATACTTACTATTTCTTCTTCAAATATTTTATTCTCCTTTGCGTTACTGGCTTTTTGTTGTGACCAATATGCGAATTTATCCTGATCTTCTCTTGAAATAGCGTATTTTTCCGCTAAGTTTTCTGCGGTCATTCCCATGCTGTCAACTCCATACATTTCTTCCATCTTTGGATTTATAAACCTCCACCCAAATGATGAATCAAACATTTGTGCGTCTCTTCCAAATGCTGAGGATGTTTTTGATATGACCCACGGTCCTCTTGTCATGTGTTCAACACCTCCAGCTATGTATATATCTCCAGCATTGTCTTTTATCGCTCTTACAGCATTCATTGTCGCTGCCATTCCTGATGCACATAATCTGTTTACTGTTTCTCCTCCCGCTTCTAAAGGTATTCCTGCAAGCAATGATGCCATTCTTGCTACATTTCTATTGTCTTCTCCTGCTTGATTTGCACAACCTAAGATTACGTCTTCTATTTGTTTGGTGTCTAATGTTGGGTTCTTTTTTATTAATGCAGTTATTACTTGTGCTGCTAGATCATCTGTTCTTAAGGTTGAGAGTGTTCCTCCGAAACTTCCTATTGCGGATCTTACTCCATTTACTATGTATACTTCTTTTGACATATTTTTGTTTTTTCAAATGTAAGAAGATTTTTTATTATGTCCGGATTTCATCCGGGGTTATGGGGATTTTATCCCTTCGGGATTTCTAGACCGGATTTTATCCGGGGGTATGTGGATTATATCCCTTCGGGATTTGTTTCGGGATTGCATCCCTTTGGGATTTGGATGGGTTTTAATTTGTGTTGATTTGTTGTGTTTTGGGGGCTTAATTTATTTTAGTCTATTTTATTGTTGTTTAGTATGCTCCGTACTTTAGCCATACTTAAGCTATGCTCTTGCTATGCTTTTCCTTCGGATGTGAATGGTGATTTATTTTATAATTTGTGTTGGTTTGGTTAGATTTATTATTTTCAATTTTAGACTCTTGTTTAGTTCATTTTATGTGTTTTTTTGAATCGAGATTTTTGGTGCGAAAAAAAAGGG
>CALPOI020000040.1 GCA_943325145.2 Candidatus Planktophila lacus
GATAAGATTCTATGACCTCTAGTGCTTGAGTACCGATTGATCCAGTAGATCCTAATATCGCAATTCCTTTTTTTCTAACCATTCAGCAAAAATAATGAAAGTTTGAATGAAATCGAATTGAATAGTCAAGTCACGTTAAATTATCTAAATTAAATTTAGAAAAAGGCTTATATAAACATCAACTAAAATCACTAAAAGTTATTCAGTGATCAAAAATTTAACTACTTGTTTACCGGAGTCTAATGATAAAACAATATAATAATATCCTGGAATAAACTGATTCAAAGGTACTTGTGATGTTTGCCCACTAAAAACTTTTTGACCAAATAGATTCGTAATTTCAATTGAAACACTTTGATCAATTTGAAGTTGTAATGTATCTTTTGAAGTTGCTGGATTAGGAAATACTCGAAACTTAGAATGTTCTAAATTACCTAGTGAAGCATGTTTGCTTTTATCAAATACAGCTACAGCATCTAAATCAAAACCTCCAGAAGGAAAATCAGTAGGATATGGATCATTTATTATTCGACCTTTTGAATCGAATGAACCTATCTTAGGATCAATTGAACCAACCACATCGATAATTTTAACAAATCGAATATTAAATTTATCCAATAAATTCGTTTCTGTTAACTCTTCAAGATCAAAAGGAGTGCCGTAATTTACCTCATACTTTCCTGCTAAATTATATAAACCATTGACTTCACCAAAAGTATCGTATGGACCAATTTGCTTTGTAATTGAACGATTTGAAACTGCTGGAAAACGAAAAAAATGAATTCCGTCTGAACTAACTTCAACAAAAGCTAATTCAAGATAGTTTGCACTAAACCCATTTTCAAATACTAAAAAATCAGGGCCAACATTGTTTCGAATTGGTACATCAAATGTTAACAACGCAACTCCACTGTCCCCTAAACTTACTACTTTATTGTCTGCAACACCCACTGCGTAGCTATCCACACCTTGAGAAACAAAACCCTTTTTGACATCTGACTTATCTAAGTATCCTCTCTTTACTTCACATTTAGTTGCCCAAGCTACTATTCCAGAACTTTCTTTTGAAATAGCTTCACACCCAATACTCCCAACCTCTCCAGTAAATTGGGCAGAAACAGGAGATAAAATGAAAAGAATAAGAAATAAGGTTATTAATTGAGGCATGACTTAATTAAAGTGTAATCAAAATTAAGATGAATATTATCATATTTCAACAATGTGTCAATTTTGTTCTTAAAATCAAGTAATTTTAAGTCGGTATAAAGTATCAAACATGAACAGAAGAAAGTTTATAGGTCAATCTACACTACTTGGTATTGGTGGAGTATTATTTCCAAAAATAATCAATGCATCAAATTTAAATTCAACCGATTCTGTCTCCCAAGCAAAAAACATCATTTTTATGGTGAGCGATGGTATGAGTACTGGTACCCTTTCAATGGCAAATCAATTGCATCACCTACTTCATGGAAAATCTTCACAATGGATTCAACTTTATGAAGAAAATAAAGTGAAACGTAGTTTAATGGATACTGCCTCGCTCAATTCACTAATTACAGACTCCGCTGCAGGTGGTTCTGCTTGGGGAGGTGGACATCGTGTAGAAAACGGAAAACTAAACGTTGGTCCTAATGGAGAAAAATATTTGCCGATTCTACAAAAATTTAAAAAAGCTGGAAAATCCGTAGGATGCGTAACTACCGTACCAATCACCCATGCTACACCAGCCTCATTCTGTGTGATGAATGAACATCGTTCTGGACAAGAGGCAATCGCAGAAGAATATTTGCGCCTAAAGTTTGACGTCATGCTTGGTGGAGGAAATAACTATTTTAACAAAGACAAAAGAGCAGATAAAAAAGATTTATACCAAGCATTTGAAGATGAACAATTTCTTGTGTTAAGAGACCTACCCTCACTTCAAAAAGCTAAAAAAACAAATAAACCAGTTATTGGCGTTTTTGCTGATGATGCACTGCCTTATCAAATTGACAGAGCAGAAAAAAAAAATAATTCTCCCTCACTGACAGATTTAACCTTATTTGCTCTGGATCAACTTAGTCAAAATACAACTGGTTTTTTTCTTCAAATTGAAGCTGGAAAGGTAGACTGGGCAGCTCATGCAAATGATACTTCAGCACTTTTATACGACCAATTGGAATTTGACCGAGTGATTGAAAAAGTAATTCAATTCGCTGAAAAAAATAGAGATACATTGGTGGTAATCACGACAGACCACGGAAATGCAAATCCAGGATTATTCTACGGAGAAAAATCAGTGAAAAATTTCGAAAAGTTACTGTCTGTCAAACAATCCAACGAATGGATTTTTAAAGGATACACTTCAGAATTAACTCCAAATCAACTTATTGAACGAATTGAATATGCAAGTAATGTTCTTCTAACTAACGACGAAGCCACTCATCTAATTCAGTTAATAAAAGAGAATCGAACTGATGGAGTATATAATCCATATAAATATCCATTTCAACAATTAGCAAAATACCAATCCACGCATACATCTATTGGTTGGGCAGGTAAAGACCATTCTTCAGACCATGTTGAACTTTGCATGTTTGGACCTGGAAGTGAACAATTACCCGCTTTTATCCGAAATTTCGAAATACACAATTATCTACTAACCATAAGTGGATTGCCAATAAACTAATTATGGAACTGAACCAACAACTTGTTAAAAAAGAATTATTGTCAATTTTAGAGCAGAAAAAAGCATCCATCCTACATATACAACAAAGTACTGTTCACTCAAACGATGCTAAAAGTTCAGCTGGAGACAAGCACGAAACGGGTATTGCAATGGCACATTTAGAACAAGAAAAAATCGGAAAACAACTCCAACTTGTAGAATCTATGTTGTCAACTGTAAACAAACTAACACCATTAGCTTTACCAAAAATTCAACCTGGAAACTTAATACACACAAGCTCTGGATGGTATTTTCTCTCGGTAGGTTTAGGGAAAATAGAAGTCGACGAAAAACCTATTTATTGCTTATCTTCGCAATCACCAATTGGTCAACAATTACTTGGTAAACAAGCAAATGATCAGATTCGTTGGCAAGACAAAAACATTACAATACTAGAAATACTTTGACCAGATATGCATTTAATCTCAAAGAAAAAAGTTCCATTTCCAATATCAGATCGTTTAAGAAAATACTTACGTCAATACGGAAGAGATGTTAAAATAGACTTAAAATACCGTGATTTATTGAATTATGAAAATTTCATTACGTTGTATGATCGTGATGGAAAAGATTCACTTTGGATTACCGTAATTTACAATCACAGTGAAGTCGATACAATTAATGAACAACTCAAACATGTTTATGCGATCTTAAAATCTGGAGGTGATGTTTCAGTTATAGAGCATTTATTCATTGAACGAATCGATTTTTGCTTGTATGCCAATACTGGACCATTTAGAATTAGAGTTGTGAATCGCTTAAACGATAACTTCGATTATTTTTATGTGAAAAAAGTAGATGCTTCTAGGATTTACGGATTGGAATTAGAACATTTATTATCCCCAAATCATATTAGCTACTTTGTGAATGCTGATACCTTAATTGAGGAACATATTATTGGAATTCCTGCTGATCAATTTTTACAAAATTACAGCTCCTCTCAAGATTTCGAAGAAACACGATTAGCAAAGGAATTTGTAAAGTTCAATGAACGTTGTTTTGTTCGATTATTAGGAGATATGCATTCTAGTAATTTTGTGATTGATGTAACTCCTGATTTTGAGACAACACATTACCGCATGCGTTCTATTGACTTTGATCAACAATCATTCGAAAAACGAAAAACCGTTTACTTACCTCAATTCTTTAAACAGAACAAACCATTTGTGGAATTGGTTCAAAAACATTTGACGCTTCAATCCATCCAACAATACCAACGAGAAGAAAGATCTATGATACTTAATCGACTTCGTAATGCGCGTTACCAAGTAAAAGACATTGTGGACACCATGTGTCAGGATACCATCTCATTTCCTGCTAATGAACAACAATTAAAAGAAGAATTGGCAAAACATTATTCTAATCCTTTATTTTTAGAGTGCAACAATATGGGAGAAATTTTAAAAACTAGTTTAAGAACACTTATAAAAGGAGTAGTTCCTTCAACCTTGAAAAAAAAGTAGGTTTAAATTTTTTATTTATTCGTTTTCTTCAAATTAAAATAAAAACAAATTTAAAACAGGATTAGTATGATTTGAAAAAAATAAATCAATTGAAACTGGAAAAAAATTTTAAAGTGATTATTATTTTAGATATACAGTAAATTCTCCAGAAATCATTTTTTTAATAAGTATATTAGGCTGAGGGTTGTTTGCAACAATACCATCTATACTTCCTTTTAAAATATGATTAATTGTATCATATTGAGAAATGTTTAATTTACAATATCCATTTTCTGATGAAGTATAACTTATAAAATTAGATAAATTTAATAAAATACTTGTTTTTGGGTTTATTAATGTAGAATCACTATTATCAGTTCCTGGCTTATTAATACTAGTGTATATAAAAAAATCAAGATAATCTGGACTATAAGGGTCATGATATTTTAAATTATTAGGATTAGAAAGGTTGATTTGTAATCCATTATTTAATCTATAAGCACTTATTCTACAACTTGAGGATTTATATTCACCTGACCAAGAATATCTCTTACCATCAATCAAAAAATCATACGAACAAATAAAATTAGAACTAACCGTGTTAGAATTTGATTTAGTAAATTCTGTATTATCACTATTATATACTGCAATAGAAAATTTAGTAGATGATAACCAATTTAACTGATATGTTACTAGATTAGCTAAAGTTAATTTTTTTGTGTTTTTATTGTAACTATAAGTAATTGTTTGTCCGTTAAATCCATCATCCTCATCATTAATTACCATTGTCCCATCATTATTAAAAGTCCAATTACATTTATTAGGTATATTGTTAACAGTATGAATATAGTTCCAAACACCTGTTAGTGCACTACCTACATCTGAAGTTGTAGATGTAGGTATTGCTGTTTGTTTTTTACATCCTATTAACACTAAACAAACGAAAATAAATAAGGACAAATTTTTCATAAAATATTAATTATCTTTTGCAAAAATAAAAAAACTAGATAAAATTACCTGCAAAAAATTAATTTTATATTACCTATTTATCATTTTATTTAAGTATAAAATGTAAAACTCAATAAATTCATAAAATAGGTTTTAAACTGAGTTCGATTATTAAAGATTTAATTGTCAATAAACAAACTCCGGAAATCTACCTATATTAAGGTAAACAATTAAAGTTATTTAATAAAAGGTTTAGATAAATTAATGGTTTCGAATCTATTAAAATTTATTATCTGTATTTAATTTATTCGTTTTCTTCAAATTAAAATATAAGATAGGTCCTAGTACTGCGGCAAACATTATAGGAAAAAACAATGGACTTACATTAACACTACTTATTGTTTGCCAACTTGCATAACCGAAAATACCTATAATAATTATTTTTAATATTCTCACTGTTTTAGTTCCTTTGGTATATACTTCCAAAGCATTTTCTTCTGTGATATCCTCTGAATAATTTAAAATGTGTGGGTATTTATTTGAAATAGTTGTCAATGCATATAAAAAGGTAGCAACTCCTGGTAAACCAAATATGTATTGTTTTTCTCCACTACCATCTGGTTTTCCTTGCGCATTAAAATGTGTGTTTATGATTTCTGGTAACGAATTGTAATTGTATATCACATAAATCCAAAGACAAATAAGCAGTAATAAAGCAAAAATTTCTAATAGTTTATCTGTTGTGGATAATGCTATTTTTAGCTTTGGCCTATCTTTACTCATAATTATTTAGTTATTTAAGCTTTATTTTCAAAGATTATGTATGAAGCTACACCTGCTATAAATCCTATCCCTGCGAATATTAAAAATAAATATGTTAGTCTATTTCTATTTTTTTCATTCATACTTCGTAATTTTTCATTAAATATTCATAATTAACTACTACCATCCACCGTTCATAATTTCAGGGAATATACCCATAGCAACAGTTAAGATAATAGCGATAATTAAAACTATTTTAGATGTTAAACTCAAAGGAATTACTTCGTCTGATTCACCTTTAAACAAATTAACAATTAATCTAAAGTAATAATAGATACTTATTGCAGAACCAATTAAACCAATGATCACTAAATTAATAGAATGATTTTCTAAATACGAAGTGAAAAGAAAATACTTTCCAAAGAAGCCAGCAAACGGAGGTATACCAGCTAAAGACATCATCGAAACAATAACTGAAATTGTAATTAATTTATTCTTTTTACCTAAACCTTCAAAAGACGTAAAGTCACTCGATCCTTTCACAGAAGCTACATTCGCAACCACTGTAAATGCTGCGATAGTTGCAACTGAATAGGCAAGCGTATAATACGTTAACGCAGTTCCACCTGCAGCATTATTTGCTAAAATTGCTAACAACAAGTAACCTGCGTGAGAAATTCCAGAGTACGCTAACATTCTTTTTACATTCGATTGGAAAACAGCTATAATATTTCCGATCAACACACTTAATGCAGCAATATAAGAAAGAGTTGTAGACCAAACAATTTCCTGTGAACCAAAACTTACCGTGAATAATTTATAAAAAGCTGCAATTGCTGCAGTTTTTACTATAGTTGACATCAAAGCAGTAACTTGAATTGGAGCTCCTTCGTAAACGTCTGGTGCCCAAAAATGAAAAGGAACAGCAGAAATTTTAAATGCTAACCCAATAGCTAATAAGATAATACCTGTATAAACCAATTCTATATTTTGTGGGCTATTCGACATATAAGCTTTAATTTCCATCACATCAAATGAAGCAGAAGCACCATAAATAAAAGCAATACCCATCAATAAAAATCCAGTTGCAAATGCTCCCATTAAAAAGTATTTCATTGCAGATTCATTCGAACCTAAACTTTCTTTTTTACTTCCTGCAAGCACATACATACAAATTGATAAAATCTCAATACCGATGAATAACATCGTAATATTATTGTAAGCGACCATACAAACAGCACCGACAATTGAAAAAAGTACCAATGTTGATTTATCTGATTGTAATCCATCGTTTTCGAAGATGCTTTCAGCCATTAAAAACCAAAGTAAACCAGTAATTAATAATACAGCAATAAACGAAATTGCTAAATTATCAAAGTAAACCATGTTATTGAAATAAGCAGGTGTTGGATTGTCCCATTCTAAAAAAGTAACAACTATAGCAGCTAGTAAACCAACAATCGAAAGTTTATAAATGAATTTTTTAAAGTTTAATATCTCAGATAGTATTCCTAAAAAACCTAAACCTGATACTAATAATAATGCTTTCATGATACTTATTTAATTGTGATACTCATTAAACTGAATAAATTCTTTACAGCTGGTTCCGCAATTTCGATAAATGGTTTAGGGTACACACCTAAAATAAATATTGCCAAAATTACCGGAATAAGAATTATTTTTTCTTGTAGAACTAAATCATGGAATTTATCTGATATTTCAGTTTTGTCACCCAATACTGCTTTCTGATAACTTTTTAACATGTAAACAGCACCCAAAATGGTTGTTAATCCACCAAAAAATGCTAACCAACTATTGTATTCATAGATACCAGCCATTAACAAAAATTCTCCAACAAATCCACTGGTCAAAGGAAGGGCTATACTCGCCAATAAAATGATTAAAAAAGCAGTTGCATAATTTGGAGCCACCACTCTAATTCCTCCTAATTTATCTAAATCCCTAGAACCTGTTCTGTTCACCAAAATATCCACTACATAAAATAAACCGAATGCACTGATACCATGAGCTACCATTTGAATGACACCTCCAACCATACCATTGTGAGTTAAACTGAACACCCCAGCAGCTATTAAACCAACATGGGCAGCAGAAGAATATGCAATCAATCGTTTATAATCTTTTTGATACATTGCCATTAATGAAGCATACAGAACACCAATAATAGCCAAAGTAATTGCTAAAGGTCCCCACTCCATTATACCTTGAGGCACAATTGGAAGCAACAATCTTATTGCGCCATAAACTCCCATTTTAGACATAATACCTGATAATAACATTGTACCTGGCGTAGGTGCATCTGTATAGGTGTCTGCCAACCAAGAATGAAAAGGGAATACTGGCATTTTTATCGCAAATGCAAAGAAAAACAACCAAAATAACCAAGACTGTGTTCCATTGGTCAATTCTAATTCATATAAACTAGTTAAGCTAAAAGAATGTGGTGCTGGAGTTTGGAAATAAACGTAAATCAAACCAACCAACATCAATAAACTTCCTGCAAGCGTATAGATAAAAAACTTAAAAGTTATTTTAACTTTTTGTTCTCCACCCCATAATAAAGCAATAAAATAAATTGGAATTAAAGCTACCTCCCAAAATATATAAAATAAGAATGCATCTTGTGCAGTAAATACACCTATTAAACCAAATTGCATTAATAACATCAATGCATATAAATTGGTGGGATTCTTATAAGAATTCCTATTCGCTGCTAAAATGATTAAAGGCAACAAAAATGTTGTTAAACCAACTAATAACAAACTTATGCCATCCATTCCAATGTGAAAATTTATTCCTAACGATTTGATCCAAGGAATATTTAATTCATATTGTGGTAAACCATTTCCTTTATTGAAGTTAACAAATGCAACGACTCCTAATAAAAATTCAACGATACTAGCGCCTAAGGCTACTTTTTTTACTGTTTCACCTTTTAGTAAAAACAGAAGAAGGCCTACGACTAATGGGAAAAATAATAATGCTGTAGTAATCATTTCCGTATGTTTATTTATTAAATAGGTTAATTATTAAAATAACAACGATACTCACGACCATTGCTAATATATAAAAACCAGTATTTCCTGACTGAACTTTACGCACTACTGAACTCGTAAATACCACCAATTTACCAACTGAATCAACTAATAAATTAATACCTTTCAACTCTAAAATTTTGTAGGTAAAACTTGCTAAACCATTTAAAGGTTTTACAATAATTGTATTATAAAACTCATCCACATAATACTTGTTCGTTAATAATTTAGGGATGAAAGTCAATTTAGAATCATCAGTAGAAGGAACATAATTTTTACTTACAAATTTATTTCTTGCAAATAAGATAAATACAATTGTAAGAATCACCGTCACAGCCATTAATACATATTCTGTTGTATGTGATAATTTATGTCCATGTGCAAACACTTCAGATGCTTTAAATACCGGAGCTAAAAAATGTTCTAACCAATGGTTGCCACCTAACACATGTGGTACACCAATAAAACCACCTAATGCCGCAAGTACTGCTAAAACAATTAAAGGAATCGTCATTGTTTTTGGTGACTCATGTAAATGATGGTGTTGTTCTTCTGTTCCTCTAAATGTTCCAAAAAATGTCAAGAAGAACAATCTAAACATATAAAAGGTTGTCATCAAAGAACCTAGAACACCTAAGCCCCACAATAGTGGACTCACTTGAAATGCATGAGCTAATATTTCATCTTTAGAGAAAAATCCAGAAAATGGAGGTATTCCAGAAATTGCTATAGTACCGATTAAAAAAGTCATGTAAGTAATCGGTATATATTTTTTCAATCCACCCATTTTTCGAATATCTTGCTCACCACCCATAGCGTGAATTACACTACCTGCACCTAAAAATAAAAGAGCTTTAAAGAAAGCATGCGTCATCAAATGGAAAACTCCACCAGTAAAAGCACCTACACCTAAAGCTAAAAACATGTACCCTAATTGACTTACTGTAGAATAAGCCAATACTTTCTTAATATCATTTTGAAAAATACCAATTGTAGCTGCAAAAACTGCAGTAGCTGCACCGATAATCGCCACAAAACCTAAAGTTTCAGGAGCAAGTGTGTATAAAATATTAGATCTTGCAATCATATAAACACCAGCAGTTACCATTGTTGCTGCGTGAATCAAAGCAGACACAGGTGTTGGACCTGCCATTGCATCTGGTAACCAAGTATACAGTGGAATTTGAGCGCTTTTTCCCATTGCACCAACAAAAAGCAACAAAGTAATTGCAGTGATTACTGGCATATTAGAAGTTAAATTCACTGCTTCCCCAAAAACAGTAGCGTAATTGATACTACCAAAAGTGATGTAAATCAATATGATACCTAAAACGAAACCTAAATCACCGATTCTATTAACAATAAATGCTTTTTTTGCAGCATCGTTATAACTATGGTTTTTAAACCAGAAACCAATTAATAAATACGAAGCCAATCCAACACCTTCCCAACCGGCAAACATCAATAAATAATTATCACCTAATACAAGCAATAACATGAAGAAGACAAATAAATTCAAATATGAAAAGAATTTTGCGTAGCCTTCATCGTCGTGCATGTATCCCATAGAATACAAATGAATCAAAAATCCAATTCCAGTTATGATTAACAACATAATAGATGAAAGTGGATCTACCAAAAATGCAATATTTACTTTAAAATCCCCTGTCGATATCCAGTCAAAAAGAACCAACGTAAATGCCTTTCCATGCAATCCATTCATTTCGAAAAAGATTCCCAAAGAAATCACAAATGCACCCAACACCGCAACACTTGCAAGAATTCCTGCAATAGACTTTGAAAAGTAATTTTTACCTAAACTAATGATTAAAAAACCAATCAAAGGCAATACCGGAACTAACCAAACTAACTCTTTCATTCTTATTAAAATTTAAGCTTATTAAGAAATCCTACATCGGTGGTTTCAGTATTACGATGAATCATAATAAGAATTGATAAACCTACAGCTACCTCAGCTGCAGCCACCGCCATTATGAAGAATACAAATACCTGTCCTTTTCCGTCTCCATGGTGCGCAGAAAAAGCGACCATTAATAAATTCACGGCATTTAACATTAATTCAATACACATAAAAATGATGATTGCATTTCTACGTACCAACACCCCCATTACTCCTATCGCAAATAAAACTGCGCTTAACAGAATGTAATGATTCAGTGGAATCGCTTTTATTACTTCCATATTTTATTAGTTTTTAGCTTCTTTTTTACTTAACATTATTGCTCCAACCATTGCACTCAATAACAAGATGGATGAAATTTCAAAAGGCAATGCAAAATCATTGAATAAAATTTTACCCAAATTAGCAGTTACACCAATTGAAGGATCTTTTTGAACAAGCGCTTGAGTTTCTGCTTTCGAAAAAGTTGCAATTAAAGTTAACATTAGCATACCACCAGATAAAACTCCGGCTACTTTCACCCAAGTTTTATTTTTAGGCTCAGCATCCACATTTAAATTCAATAACATTAATACATATAGAAAAAGTACCATGATTGCTCCTGCATAAACTACGATATGTACAACAGCTAAAAATTGTGCATTCAGTAATAAATAGTGTCCTGCAATTGCGAAGAAAGTCAAAACCAAGTAAAGCACACTGTGAATTGGATTTTTAGAAAAAACTACCATAAGAGCTGATAGAATTGCTAAAAACGACAAAAAATAAAAAGCGTAATGTGTCATTTCTTTATACTGTTTTAAATTATTTATTATGACTAAGTTTCTTGTTTTGCTTAAAATCAAGAACTGCAGAAGTTTGACGTTTTGTTACATCAACTCGATCGTCAACTTTCTCTACTAATTTGTCTTTTCCAAAAACAAAATCATTGCGTTCAAACTCAGAAGGCACTAAACGATCTGTTAAAAATATCGCTTCTTTTGGACAAGCTTCTTCACACAAACCACAGAAGATGCATCGCAACATATTTATTTCATACTTTGCGGCATATTTTTCTTCTCTGAATAAGTTTTCTTCTCCTTTTTTACGTTCTGCAGCAGTCATAGTAATTGCTTCAGCCGGACAAGATACAGCACATAATCCACAAGCAGTACATCTTTCAGCACCTTTGTCATCACGTTTCAATACATGGAGACCTCGGTACACTGGGCTAAACTCACGTTTTTGCTCAGGATACCTAATCGTAGCCGATTTTTTAAATAAATGCTTGAATGTGATAATCATTCCAGTAAAAATCGCAGGAAGGTATAACTTCTCAATGAAAGTCATTTCCTTTTTAACAACTAATTTTGATCTATTTGTTAGC
>CALPOI020000041.1 GCA_943325145.2 Candidatus Planktophila lacus
CAACACATGGATTGAATTTCCATGATACTCAATTCTAAAATCATCCCGTGTATCTCCGTCTTCTCCTAAAAGTAAGGCACGAACTCCTGCTCTTCCTGGAACTATATCCTCCATGGTTAACGAAGGAATAAGAACTTGTAACGTTTCTAAAAATAATTTTTTAGAAAAAGCACGGCGGTATTCATCTAAACCATATTTCATGTTTTGCATAAATAATTTCCATGTTCCTCTATATGTTAAGGCATCAAATGTATCTTTCAATGAAAAGTCTGTTTTGTTATATCCCTCTCTTTTAAAAGTAAATACTGCATTTGGACCACACTCCACATCACCATTTGTCATACGAGTAAAATGAACACCTAAAAAAGGAAAATCAGGATTTGGAACAGGATAAATCAAATTCCTCACTTTATGTTTTGCCTCCTCAGTCAATTCATAATAGTCGCCTCTAAAACCAACAACTTTTTCCTTTAATGCTACCCCATCTTTTTTTGCCAAACGATCCGCTTGTAAACCTGCACAAAAAACCAAATGCTTTGCTGTTACATTTCCTTTATTCGTTACAATTGTAGAAATAGTCTCTCCTTTTAAAATATCAATTACTTCATGCTCTAATAACAATTTACTTTCCGACTGTAAAGCGAGCGCTATTTCAACCATTTTAGAAGTAGCTCCTCTAAAATCAATAATACCGGTACACGGGACCCACAATCCAGAAATACCTTCTACAAAAGGTTCAATCTCTTTAATTTGGGAAGAAGTGATTTTTTCTAAACCTTCAATGTTATTTGCACTTCCATTTTGAAAAATTTTCTCCAAGTATTGCAATTCACCCTCTTTAGTTGCTACAACAACCTTTCCACAAACGTCGTGTGCAATTCCATGTTCCTTTGCAAATGCAACCAATTCGTGTCTACCTGAAACACAATTTTTTGCTTTCAACGAACCTGGTGTGTAATACAATCCTGAGTGAATGACACCTGAATTATGACCTGTTTGATGATCCGCAACTAATTTTTCCTTCTCAATCAAAACAATTTTCAAATCAGGATTCTTCTTTTGTAATTTATAGAAAGTAGCAGCACCAACTATGCCTCCTCCTATTATTGCAACATCGTAAGTCATAACAATCTATTTTGTGTAAAAATAATAAACAGAAGCATGTAAAAAGGAGTAATCTTGTTTATTTTTGCTCAAGAAACTGCCACTTTATGAAACTACCTTCAAGATACTTACAAGATGCTGTAGACCAACTCTCTACTTTACCGAGTATTGGTAAACGTTCTGCATTACGTTTGGTTTTGAGTTTACTTCATCGTAAACCAGAAGAAATTGAACGTTTTGCTCAGGCATTTCTTGCATTAAAAACCCATGTAAAACATTGTAAATCTTGTAAAAACGTAAGTGACAATGAAATTTGCAGTATATGTTCGAACCCTCAAAGGAATCATGAAATAATTTGTGTCGTTGAAGACATTAGAGATATATTAGCTATCGAAGAAACAAATTCATTCAAAGGTATTTATCATGTATTAGGAGGGATAATTTCTCCAATGGACGGAATTGGACCTAACGACCTAAACATAAACGATTTAATCTTTAAAGCATCTAGTTCAAACGTAAGGGAGGTTATTTTTGCCCTTAGTCCAACTATGGAGGGAGATACAACAAATTATTATTTATACAAAAAATTAAAACCTTTTGATATACTTATAACAACACTTTCAAGAGGTGTTTCAGTAGGAAGTGAATTGCATTATACTGATGGTTTGACCTTAGGAAGATCCTTATTAAATCGAACTCCATTCAAATTGGAGGCATAAAAAATCTGATTGATTTCAAGGAGTAATGGACAAAATAGTGCCTAGTTTTTAGATGTTTTGTTCAAGTGGACAAAATAGTTCCTGTTTATTTTTGATGATTTGGTGCATGAATTTTAATTGTTTCTACTTTTCTACCATCAAACAAAACGGACTCAAGCTCTGCTGGAGAGCAACTTGATAGGGATAGTTTGTAAACGACAAAAAAATGTCTAATCGGTGGGTTATTAAATTAGCTCACCGATATTTTTTTAGAGTTCCTATGCCTTAAAAAACTCATCTATAAACTTCTTCTTTCTTTCAATTGAAAGCCCGTTATGATTTCTAAGTTTATTTTTCAAATCGGCAAAATGACCATCTATTGCATTTGTTGTTTTGGGTATTTTTAACTCAGGATAGTCATAACAAGTGAATAGCCAAGGCATATTAGTGATAAGACTTCTGTAAGCGCTTCTGAGCTTTTTATGTACGTATCTTTTTCTTCCTTTCTCGTCTATTTTTCGTTCATTAAGAAAGTCTTCCCATTTTGAGTGCCATTCACTTACCCCTCCTTGAAAACTCTCCTTATCTGTGCTTTTTAGTAATAAGACCAAATCCCACAACTCTTTGCTAGCTTGCATTTTAGGTTTTTTGGTAAGATACCGTCTTATTATTGCAACTTGATGAAAATTACACATCTGAATAGGGATGTCATTACTGAACAACTGAAATAATCCTTTTCTACCATCACAAATAATACTTTGGATTTTTATTCCTCTTCTTGTAATTTCTTCAATCCCATTCAAGTACAAAATATTGGTTTCTTGTTTAACATACTGTTTAAAAAGAATAGATCCTGTAATACTATCTTTAAAAACCATTAGTCCTAATTTTCTTCCAAAATAGGTCGTATCCATTAGAACATTTGCGGTTTTTGGAAAGGTTGTGTTCGGAACTGGTTGTATTGAATCTATTTTTCTTTGAATTGTTTTCATAGAGCAATGATAGTATGCAGCTAATTGGGAATAGGTTTGCTTTCCTTCGGTGTATTGACGCCAAATTATAACTGCATCTAATCGTATTCCTCCCTGGAAAGTTTTGCCACAAGAGGCACATTTGTAGCGCTGAATGTTGTTTTGAAAGCCTTTTTTGGTCAATATTTTACAACCACAGTAAAAGCAGTTTTTTTAGTCATAAGTAATAAATGGCTGCAAGTTAATATCAATAATACTTTCAGAGGTTTTTAGGCACTATTTTGTCCATTAACCCTCTTTTTTCATGAATTCAAATTCTATTTTAGTCTAGTTTACTGAACTAGATTTGTACAGTAGACTTTTTGTCGTAACAACACAAATAAAAACGACAAAATGTCATTAAAACTATATTGGAATTAAAATTGACCATTTCAATTAAATCAAAAACTAAGAATTATGGATTTTGAAAAATTTACACTAAAATCACAAGAAGCGATTCAAAACGCACAACAACAAGCTATTGATGGTGGATTTGGTACTATCGATACAGGCCATTTATTGAAAGGTATTTTCGAAGTGGATAAAGATGTGTCGCCTTACCTATTAAATCAACTGAATGTTAATCAACAAACAATTCAACAAGTACTCGATCGAATCATAAAAAATTACCCGAAAGTTTCTGGAGGTCAACTTCAAGCTTCAAACAACTTTGCGAAAGTTCTAACTGAAAGTACCGCAAACTTGAAGGAATTTGGAGATCAATTTGTGTCTATTGAATTGATATTATACACATTAGTGAACTCAAATGATTCTATAGGTAATCTTCTGAAAGACAACGGGATTACACAAAAGAAACTCAAAGACGCAATTATGGAACTTAGAAATGGAGAAAAAGTGACAACGAATAATCCTGAAGGGAATTATCAATCACTTGAAAAATACGCTAAAAACTTAAATCAATTGGCTGAATCAGGAAAATTAGATCCTGTTATCGGAAGAGACGAGGAAATTAGACGGGTTTTACAAATACTTACACGACGCACAAAAAACAATCCTATCTTAATAGGTGAACCAGGTGTTGGTAAAACAGCTATTGCAGAAGGATTGGCACACCGAATTGTACAAGGTGATGTTCCTGAAAATCTTAAATCAAAAACCGTGTATTCACTTGACATGGGAGCACTTGTTGCGGGAGCAAAATACAAAGGTGAATTTGAAGAACGCTTGAAATCAGTGGTAAAAGAAGTGATTCAAGCTGATGGTGAAATCATCCTTTTCATTGATGAAATTCACACATTGGTAGGTGCAGGCGGCGGCGATGGCGCAATGGATGCAGCAAATATTTTAAAACCAGCTTTAGCAAGAGGTGAATTACGTGCTGTTGGCGCAACAACATTGAACGAATATCAAAAGTACTTTGAGAAAGACAAAGCATTGGTTCGTCGTTTTCAAACTGTATTGGTAGATGAGCCCTCCACAGAAGATGCAATTTCGATCTTAAGAGGTATTAAGGAAAAATACGAAAACCATCATAAAGTAATCATTAAAGATGCTGCAATTATTGCTGCGGTTGAACTTTCTCAACGTTACATTACCGATCGACATTTACCGGACAAAGCCATCGATTTAATTGATGAAGCGGCTTCTAAAATACGTATGGAAATCAATTCAAAACCTGAAGAATTGGATGAACTGGAACGTAAAATAATGCAACTTGAAATTGAAAAAGCGGCAATTCTTAGAGAAAACGATACAAAAAAACTTGAATCACTCGACCGTGAACTTGCGAATTTACAGCAACAAAAAAATGCATTTCAAGCAAAATGGCAAGCAGAAAGAGATGTAATCGATGCGGTACAAAAAACAAAAGAAGACATTGAAAACACCAAAGCTGAAGCAGATAACGCAGAACGTGCTGGTGACTATGGAAAAGTTGCGGAATTAAGATACGGGAAAATAAAAGAACTAGAAAATTTACTAGAATCCAACAAAGCAAAACTTGCTGAAATTCAACTTAACTCAAAAATGATTAAGGAAGAAGTTTCAGTTGAAGAAATTGCAGAAGTTGTTTCTAAATGGACTGGAATTCCTGTTTCGAAAATGGTTGAATCAGAACGATCAAAATTATTGCGACTAGAGGATGAATTAAACAAACGCGTTGTAGGTCAATCTGAAGCGATAGAAGCTTTATCAGATGCTGTTAGACGATCTCGTGCTGGACTTCAAGATGCAAAACGACCGATTGGTTCATTCATCTTTTTAGGTACAACGGGGGTTGGTAAAACTGAGTTAGCAAAAGCATTGGCTGAATACTTGTTCAACGATGAGAATGCGATGACGAGAATTGACATGAGTGAATACCAAGAAAAACATACCGTAAGCAGATTGGTTGGAGCGCCTCCAGGATATGTTGGGTACGATGAAGGAGGACAATTAACGGAAGCGGTAAGAAGAAAACCTTATTCCATCATTTTATTGGACGAAATTGAAAAAGCACATCCAGATGTTTTTAATATTTTACTTCAAGTTTTGGACGATGGTCGACTTACAGATAACAAAGGTAGGGTTGTGAATTTTAAAAATACGATCATCATCATGACCTCGAATCTTGGTTCGCATCTAATTCAAGAAACGTTCGAAGGAAAAACTGAAGCTGAGATTCCTGCTGCTACAGAAAAATCAAAATTCTTAGTATTGGAATTATTAAAACAATCCATTCGTCCTGAATTGCTCAACAGAATTGATGAAACCATCGTTTTTACTCCACTTTCTAAAGCCAATGTCAGAGAAATTGTAACGATACAATTGAATAAGTTGAAAGAATTACTCACCGAACGCGATATCAAATTAGTAATCAGTGAAGAAGCAGCAGATTACATCGCATTCGTTGGTTACGATCCTCAATTTGGTGCACGACCTGTAAAACGTGTCATTCAAAAGCAAGTACTCAATGAGTTATCTAAAGCATTGCTTGCAGGAACGGTTCAAACAGATTCTACCATTGTAATGGATGTTTTTGACGGTAAAATTATCTTTAGAAAACCTATTCATGAAAAAGAAGAATTAGTATAATCTGAATCAAACCAATACACCAAAAACAACAAACTGAAAATAAACATTTTAAAAATTCGGTTAGTTTCAAAAAAACAAGGACTTCAATAAACTTTGAGGTCCTTGTTTTGTTTTATAGGTGTAATACAAATTGAATTGCCTCTTTTTAATTAATTTCGTTAAATAAATTATTTCAAATGATGAATCCATACATTGAGCAACTGAAAAAAAACATTGAGCCACTTCGACAACAAATCATTCAACACAAAGTATATGGTGTTTTAAAAGACATTGAGGATATCAGGGTTTTTATGAAATACCATGTTTATGCTGTTTGGGATTTCATGTCTTTACTAAAATCACTTCAACAAAATTTAACTTGCACAACAACACCTTGGTTTCCAGTCGGAAATGCAGAAACACGTTTTTTAATCAACGAAATCGTTTGTGGGGAAGAATCAGACTTAGACATGCATGGTGTTCGAAAAAGCCATTTTGAAATGTACCTTGATGCCATGAAACAAATTGGCTGCGACACAACCGAAATTACAACATTTATAACAAACCTTCAATCCAATCAAACATTAGAGAATTCATTTATTAACTCCTCTACTCCATCTGAAGCGCAAGAGTTTGTGAATTTCACGTTTGACATCATCAATAGTAAACAAGCAGCACTTCAAGCAGCCATTTTCACTTTTGGAAGAGAAGATTTAATTCCTGGAATGTTCATGTCTTTAGTGGGTGACATTCATAAAAACTTTCCGAATGAAGTCGCTGGATTTAAATATTACTTAGAACGACACATCGAAGTAGACGGAGATCATCACAGTCATCTTGCTCTTGAAATGACCGCTTCATTGTGTGGTTCGGACGAAAATATTTGGAAAGAAGTAGAAAAAATTACGCTAAAATCTCTGGAAAAAAGAATCCAATTATGGGATGGTGTTTACAATGAATTGAAAAATTCATAGCAGTAATCAAATAAAAAAAGTACTATCAAAAATGTTAATAGTACTTTTTTTCTGTGGAGTCGGAGGGGATCGAACCCTCGTCCCAACATCGTATCCGCAAGTCTTCTACATGTTTAGTTTTTGATTGATTTTCGATTGGATAACGGACAAAAACACCCAATATACAACTTATCTTCTAGTGTCTTATGCCTTCCGCGAAGCGAGGTCAGCACCAGTCTTTATAATTCGATTCTCTCATATTCCAAGTCCTAAAGACAAAAACTTGGAGAGAGAACTTGTTCCGCCTACTATTATTCAGCTGGAATTAAGCTTCTTCAGTCTAACTGATTAAGCAGCAAGTGCGTATGACGTGTTGTCAATTATTGTTTGAGACAGGATATTAAAGAGCTCCACCCCACCGCTCTACATGCTTACACCTGAAAATCTCGTATGCAGTCAAATCCAATACGACCCCAGATGTTACAAATGTAGTTATTTAATTGAGTAAATACTAACAAAGAGTAAGACGAAGCATCTAAAATTAACAAACATTAAATCAATGTACAATTGCCAAAATGAATTGCGACTCTTATATAAAAAAAACGTAATTTCGCAATGACTAAACACATTAAAATGATTGATACTTCTCATAAGCATGTAAATTGTGAAACTTGTGGAGCTCGAAAAGGTTCTTTATTCGCTGAATTCTCATGTGATCAAACCAATGAATTAAATGATCATAAAACTTGTAGTCATTACAAAAAAAATCAAGGTTTATTTCTAGAAGGCAGCATACCAAGAGGTGTTTTTTGCATCAATAAAGGGAAAGTAAAAGTCTACACACTTGGGGATGAAGGGAAAGAACAAATCATTCAAATAGCTGGTGAAGGAGAAATTCTTGGATTCAGATCTATTTTTAGTGGGGAACCTTATAAAGTTAGCGCTACAACCTTGGAAGACTGTAATATCTGCTTTATACACAGAGAAAGTTTTTTAAGTATGATTGATACAAATGCAACACTTAGAAATGCATTGTTGAAGGAATTCTCTAAAGAGTTGGCTGAACGTGCTGAATTCATCACTAATATGGCACAAAAATCAGTGCGTGAACGATTGGCTTTCGTTTTGTTGTTGTTAAAAGATGTTTACAAAGAAGACCCTATCAATTTATCCCGTGAGGATTTAGCAAATTTTGTTGGAACTGCTACTGAAACATTAATTCGTTTATTGAAGGAATTCAAAGAAGACAAATTGATTGATATCGCTACTCGAAAATTAACGATATTAAATAACGCAGGATTAAACAAGCTTGCTGGACACAGATAAAATGGAAGAGTACTTAAAAGAAACATTCTTTTTAGACTTTAAGCACCCTAAATATTCTGAATTTGTCTCGAAAATAAATTCTACCGGTTCAAAAAAAGAAACTGCGATAGCATTATACTACTACATCAGAGACCATTTTATTTACGACCCTTACCACTTAGATTTGAGGTATTCCTCTCTGAAAGGAAGTAATTTATTACTCAAAAAAAGAGCTTGGTGTGTTGAAAAATCTATTGTATTAGCTGCTTGTGCAAGAAAATTTGACATTCCAAGTAGACTCGGGTATGCAATTGTTATCAATCACATCGGCGTGGAAAAACTAACCTCCTATTTAAAACGAAAAGAAATTGTTTTCCATGGATACGTTGAATTATTCATTGAAAATAATTGGGTAAAATGTACCCCTAGTTTTGATCAAAGAATCTGCAAATTAACGAAAGTACCCCCGTTAGATTGGGACGGAACTAATGATTCGATCTTCCAATCCTACACCAATGACGGTAAATTTATGGAATACATTAAAGATTATGGAACATTCAGCGATGTTCCTATCTTATTAATGAATGAAGAAATGAAGAAGTATTATCCGCATTTATTTGAATCGAGCTTCGAAACCAAAGAGTTTTCATTTCATCATCTCGACTTAAATAAAGAAAAATAGATTACATTCCAGGAATTCCTTTAATTCCCATCCCTTTCAACTTGCTCATCATTGACATCATGTTCTTAGGATTGCTCATCATTTTCATCATTTTTCTCGTATCTTCAAATTGCTTTAACATTTTGTTTACCTCTTGAATAGAAGTTCCACTACCTTTAGCAATTCTATTTTTACGTTGACCATTGATAATTCCTGGATTTGCGCGTTCTTTAGGAGTCATAGATAAGATTATCGCTTCAATGTATTTAAAGGCATCATCTTTAATATCTACATCTTTCAATGCTTTTCCCATTCCTGGTATCATCCCCATCAAATCCTTCACATTCCCCATCTTTTTAATTTGTTGGAGCTGACCTAAGAAATCATTTAAATCAAATTGATCTTTTTGGATTTTCTTTTGAAGTTTTCTTGCCTCTTCTTCACTGAATTGTTCTTGTGCTCTTTCAACCAAGGATACAACATCCCCCATTCCCAAAATACGATCGGCCATCCTTGCAGGATAAAACACATCAATCGCATCCATTTTCTCGCCAGTACCTACAAATTTAATCGGCTTATTTACAATTGCCTTGATAGATAAAGCAGCTCCACCACGTGTATCACCATCCAATTTAGTCAATACAACACCATCAAAATTTATCTTATCATTGAAGGCTTTTGCTGTATTTACCGCATCTTGTCCTGTCATGGAATCAACTACAAACAACGTTTCTGTCGGTTGTATGGCAAGTTTTACCTGCTCAATCTCATCCATCATTTGTGTATCAACAGCTAAACGACCAGCAGTATCGACAATTACAACATTAAACCCATTTGATTTAGCGTATTGAATCGCGTTTTTCGCAATAGTTACTGGATTTTTCTCCTCTTTGTTAGAAAAAACCTCTACGTCTAATTGCTCTCCTAATACATGTAGTTGGTCAATTGCAGCTGGACGATAAACGTCACATGCCACTAATAAAGGTTTTTTACCTTTTTTAGTTTTTAAATAATTCGCTAGTTTACCAGAAAAAGTGGTTTTACCAGAACCCTGTAATCCAGACATTAAAATGATACCTGGGTTCCCTTGAAATTGAATTTCAACTTCGTTCCCCCCCATCAATTCAACCAATTCTTCATGACAAATTTTTGTCATCAATTGACCTGGAGAAATGGAAGTTAATACATTTTTACCAATCGCTTTATCTTTTACTCGAGTTGTAAAGTCTTTCGCAGTTTTAAAATTGACATCGGCATCAAGTAAGGCACGCCTAACTTCTTTCAATGTTTCAGCAACGTTAATTTCTGTAATTTGACCTTGACCTTTTAATACTTTAAAGGCTCTTTCAAACTTTTCCGATAAATTCTCAAACATAGTGGTAACTAATTGTAAAATGCAAATGTATGGAAAAAGAAGGAATATTTAAAATTGAATGTGTCTTGAATTAAGTATTTATACCCTCAATTTACTCCTTTTTCTACTATAAGTAAAATAGATAACTAAACCGATCAACATCCATCCTCCAAAACCAATCCAATTTATTAATTCTAATTGCGTCATCAAATAAAAACAACACAACAATCCCAATAAAGGAATAAGACTTAATCGAAGAAAAAACGAAAAAAATGTCGCTAAAAAACAAGCAGAAATCCCCAACCATTGCGACAAGTGGATATTTTGTAATCCAATATTTACAACAAAAAAGATTATCAACAAAGAAAATATAGGTAGTACATATCTTGCATTAATAAACGGAGTCTTGAACGACTGAGATTCGATTGTCTTTTTTCGATAATTCATCACCAATACACCGGCACACACCACTGTAAACGCAAACAAGGTTCCGATACTACACAAGTCTGTAACCATTTTTAAATTCAAAAACAACGTAGGAATTGCAACAACAAAACCTGTTACGATTGTTGCAAAACTTGGAGTTTTAAATTTAGGATGAATCGTAGAAAACTTTTTAGGTAACAATCCATCCCTACTCATACTTAACCAAATTCGAGGTTGACCCATTTGAAACACCAATAAAACACTCGCCATTGCCACCACAGCACTCACTGCAATTACTCCCGAAAGCCAAGGCATTTGAATTTTATCAAACACAAAAGCCAAAGGATCTCCCACATTCAATTCTGTATAGTTTACAATTCCAGTTAAAATAAGTGCAATAACAACATAAATTAACGTGCATATAACTATGGACCATAACATGGCACGAGGTAAATCACGTTGCGGATTTTTACATTCTTCAGCGGTAGTAGAAATTGCATCGAAACCAATATAGGCAAAAAAAACTGCTGAAATTCCTTTTAGCAAACCACTCATACCATTTGGAGCAAAAGGTGTCCAGTTACTTGTGTCCACAAAAAAAACGCCAATAACAATGACCAAAAAAAGAACAAAAAACTTAATGTAAACCATTAAATTTCCGGCTGTTTTTGATTCTTTAATCCCTTTATAAACCAATGCTGTAATTGCAATGATAATACCTAACGCTGGTAAATCAAATACAATTGGAATCCCTAAAATTTTTGGAGCCGTTTGTAGTGCTTGGTAGGACTCTAACACATTTGGAGAAATAGTTTTATGGTTTAAAAACAAGTCTTTGTAGGCAGAAAACCCTTCTGAAGCAGTCCTGTAATCCATGCGCAACCAATAAGGAATAGTGAGTTGCAAACTGTCCAACAAACTTGTAAAGTAATCACTCCATGATATTGCCACAGTAATGTTTCCTATGGCGTATTCCATAATTAATGCCCAACCAATTATCCATGCAATCAGTTCTCCAAAAGCAACATAAGCATAAGTATATGCACTACCTGCAACAGGAACCATAGCGGCAAATTCTGCATAGGATAAGGCTGTAAAACCACATGCTAAAGCAGTAAAAATAAAAAGTAGAATTACTGCAGGACCTCCGTCGAAACTTGCGGTGCCAATTGTGCTAAAGATACCTGCACCGACAATAGCCGCAATACCAAATAAAGTTAAATCTTTAAACGTAAGGTGCTTGGCTAAAGCATTTTTTTTATCTAAATTAAGTTGAGCAGTAATTCCTTCAACAGTCTTTTTTCGAAATAACTCACTCCCCCACATAATTCTTTTAAGGAATAATTAGTTCTTGTCCAACACGCAAACCATCACCACTTAAATTATTCGCTTTTTTAATAACATCCATTTTAACATGGAATTTCTCCGAAATCCTACCTAAATTATCACCTGATTTCACCACATAAACTGATGATTTAGAAGTTTTTGGTTTAGGTTCTTTCGCCTTAGTCTCCTGTTCTACTTCAGATTCAACCTTTTGCTCTACGCCACCTTCATCACCATCTGCTACTGCTGGAGTTTCTCTCAACTCTTCAGGAATTTCTACTGTTGTTGAATCATTATTTTCCTCATCCTCTTC
>CALPOI020000042.1 GCA_943325145.2 Candidatus Planktophila lacus
CATCAGTAATTATAATTGAAGAGATCGTTGCAGAAGTTGGTGTAATTGAAGTTGCATTTTCAGAAGAAATGGTTGGTAAGTTTACTGTAACTACGTTGTCATTTGTTACTGTAAATTGCAATTCATTTCCATAAGCAGTTCCTCTCGAGTTGGTTACATATGATCTTACGAAATAAGTTCTATTTATAATTAACCCATTTTTAATCACAGCAGTAAATGCTTCTTTACCATTACCATTTAGTGTTTTTGAATTTGCTAACGTAGGATTTGATGTTTCGCTATAAACGACTCCTTTTGCTAATATAGGAAGTTTTCCATCATTAGTAATTTGACATTCAATTAGAACGCTATCCGATTTATATTGAGTAATTTTTCCAGTGGCGATTGTCGCTAAACTAGTTGTAGTATCTTGAACAACTGGGTTGATAGGTGTTACATTCACTTTGTCTTTCGAACAACTAATAGTTGCAATTGAACTTAATACAACCACAAAGTAAACGGCTAATTTTACTGTATTTTTCATTTTATTATTCTTTAATGTATTTTCTTCCTACACAGAATCCAATTCTAAATTGCCCTTTAGACCAATCTGTATTAGTGTAAGGGATAAATTGAGTTTCTCCAAAACCTTCGGAATTGGATAAAAATACTTTAAAGTTATGTCCAAAAGTAATCCAGTCTACACCAACTGAAAAACTATTTTTAAATGTAGTTCTTATTTTGGATTCATTCAAGTTATTGTAATATTCGATTCCAATATTTACTTTTGAATTGATGGCATAGTTCACCGCTGTACCAATTGAATAAATTAAGTTTTCATCGTCTGAGGCAACATAATTTCTATAAACCATCGTTGGAATAAGCGCTAAACTTAGTTTGTTGTAAATTTTCTTTGCAATATTTAATTGAGAGGAATACGCCATACGGTGGTACCATTTTGGGAAATAAGATACTTCTGTTGCAATCGATGAGGCTGTCATATAAGAATAACTAGTTGTACCAACATAGGTGATAGAAACCGGCATTGAAGTTTTATTTTGTTTTAAAATTCTATATTTCAAGAACCCATCTATTAATGCACTGTAGGGTGTTCCCGATCCTCTGCTACGCCCAACGCCAATCATAAGATTATTTGTAATGCCATATTCAAATGCAAAACGAATATCAGTGGCATTGTCTAATCCGTAAAGTGTATTGATTCCACCCAATTCTCCAGCTGCATCTCCAAATCTATGTTCAATCCGGAATTCTAGTGTTCCTTTTTTTAACGTTTCAATGGAATGTCCGTTTACAATTCTAGTAGATAAATAAGTGTCTTCGATTTCATTTGATTCTTCTTCTGTAAAAACTGGTTCACGATATATAATGGAGTCTTCTTGAGCGGTAATTACTATTGAACTAATAACAAAAACTAAAAAAAGGGTTAATTTATTCATGACTAGTTTTAGTTGTTTTTTGCACCTTGGTTTACCCAACAATACATTTTTTTGAGTAAATCATCTGATAATTGATCTCCATTGTCTGGCATAGGTTCTGAACCGCTATTGTGTAACATTGAAGCTAACACTTTATTGGTATTGCTTGTTACTCCAGAATAAGTACTTAATTCATATCCCCCTTTAGCATTACCAGGTTGATGGCACGATGTGCAATAGCTGTTCATGATTGGCTGAATGTCTGTTTTATAAGAAATTGTGCTAGTGCAATCACTTGAAGAGAACGATTTCGAAGTTCCATTCGACTTAGAGCACGCTGTGATTAAAAATAAAAAAAGTATAAAGGAAATATTCTTCATATATTAATTTTTAAAGTTTGAAGCAAAGTTGGACTTTGATTCTAAAAACTCATAATGTTATAGTAAAAAAGAACAACATTATTTGAGCAATAATATGAATAAATGTAGTTTAAATTTTATTTACCACGGTAAAAAAAATGTTAATTTTTTAGTTCGATTTTTAGTTCTTTGATAACGTGATTATTGTATTTTAGATCAACGATCCATACAGTCACATGGGGCATCAAAATTTATTTTCATCCAGTTCAATTGATTGGTCCATTTACGTTGGTAATTGAAACCATAAATGACCCCTCGCATGTCAATTTCTTTTAATTTTCTCATTGTTAAGAAGGCATTTGGGAATGTTTCTATGGGTGTATCCCAAAGATCAATGTATTCTAATTCAGTTAAATTTGAGATACAATCACTTATCAAAGAAAACTTGTTTTGATTCAATGTTAAAAATCGTAAACTGGAAATTTTGCAAATTAGAGAAGGATAAACGGACAATTGGTTCTTTCCTAAATTCAAATCGATGAGGTGCTTAAAATCAACTATAAAATCAGGTAGTTCAGCTATTTTGTTTTTGTATAAATTTAAATGTCGAAGATTTTTATATTTAACTATTTCATTAGGTATAAATGAGAGTCTCATTTTTGATAAGTCTATCGCATAAACTTCATCATCAGGTAAATTTCTAGCTTCACTTAAAGTTAAATAGTGAATCGAATCTTTATCATCTTCTTGAGATAAGACGAAAAAATTAGTTGTTAGCGCTAGAAAAAAAATTACGTACAAACTTTTCATCTGTTTTCAATTGTTCTGTTAATATTTCAATCGATTCGAAACGAAGTTCATTTCTTACTTTTGTATGAAAATAAACACGAATTCGTTTTCCATAAATTGATTTTGAGAAGTCTAAAAGATGAACTTCTACACTGAGTTCTTTTGATTCACTTACAGTTGGACGATATCCAATATTTAACATTCCATTATACTTCTCGTTATTTTCAAGTTCGATTGTAACTGCGTATACACCTATTGCAGGAATGAGTTTAAGCGCATCAATTTTTCCGATGTTTGCAGTTGGAAAACCTATAGTACGACCTAGTTTTTTTCCTTCTATCACTTCTCCTTCTAAACTAAATTGTTCATTTAAATAATGGTTGGCGGTGTCCACATCTCCATTTTCAATCGCTTTTCTAATTTTTGAGGAACTAACATTTACTGAGTCAATATCTTGAGCTGGAATCTCAATTACTTTGAAATTGTATATTTTACCTTGTTCGCATAGAAAATTAAAATTTCCTTCTCTATTTTTCCCAAATTGATGATCGTAACCTACAATTAAGGTGTTCATGGCTAATTTTTCAACTAAATATTTTTCAACAAATGTTGCGGCTTCTAGGGAAGCAAATTCTAAGGTAAAAGGTAAAACGATTAAGTGTTGCAATCCAAAAGCAGCTAATTTTTTGAGTTTTTCCTCTTGTGTTTGAATTAGTTTAATTCCATGATTGCTTGGATTCAACACCATTCTTGGATGAGGAAAAAAAGTAAAAAGAACTGATTCACCTCCAATTTCTTTTGCAGTTGCATTCAATTGATGAATTATTTTTTGATGACCTACATGCACTCCATCAAATGTCCCAATTGTCAAAACAGGAGATTTAATTGAAGTAATTTCATCAAAACTTGTATAAATTTTCATTTCATCGAAAATTTGAATGCATCTAAGATGTGAAGTTAATAAATTGTTTGTATTTTTCGTTCATATATGTTTGGCAATGAAATTTAGATGGATTTTTCTCGCTTTAGTTTTGGTATCTTTTATTTCTTATAAAGTAAATGACAGCTTATTTTCTACTACTTTATCATCTGATTTATTGGAAAGAGATACAATATCTAACCGAGAAAATCTAACTGCTTTTTTTGATAAAATATCTAATTTAAGAGCAAAAAAAGACAGCACGTTTACTTTAGTTCATATTGGGGATTCTCACATTGAGATGGGGCATTTAAGTGGTGAAGTAGAAAAGACCCTCAAAGAAGAGTTTGGAGCCACAGGAAATGACTGGTTTTTTCCATATCATTTGTTTCAACCAAGAAGTGAACGTTTTCTTCCTGTTGATACAATTTCAACATGGAAACGAGCAACCATTAAACAGCCGATTGATTCGATTCCTCTTGGAATAAATGGATTAGCTTTCTATCCAACATCCGCATCTGGAGGTCTATATTTTAAAAAGAATTGGCGTGTAAAATCTTTCAGCAAGATATCTATTCTTCATCATACTTCTGAAAATCAAGTTGTAAAAGATGTGCCTAATGCTGTAATTTCTACGGAAAAAGTTGCTGACCATACGGCAATTACTCACATTCGATTTAATTCTCCTGTAACTGATGTTCAATTATTTTTTAGTAAAATTCCCATTTATGCACTTTCTATTAATGGCGATAAAAAATCGGGGGTTACTTACCATCGTTTTGGTGTAGCTGGTTCAACAATGCAGGAGTTTATTGACAATACTCCTTATTTTAAGGAACAATATGCAGCTTTGCGTCCTGATGTGTTATTGATTTCTCTTGGCACCAATGATTCATACCGTTCTTTTGTCAATGAAGAAGAGTTATACAATCAGTTGTTAAATTTTATTCACGGACTACAACCGATTTTACCAACCACGACAATTTTATTGAGTACAGCTCCAGATACACGTTATAATTCAATGAAACCACCAAAACTTGAGGCGGTGAACAATGCGATTCGACGAGTGAGTACTAAAATGCGACTTCCTTATTGGGATTTATTTCATGTTATGGGTGGTGATGCTTCGTTAGAACAATGGGAGGGAAATAAATTAGTTCAGAATGACCGACTTCATTTTACGACAGAAGGGTATCGATTACAAGGGAATTTATTGGCGTATGCTTTGATCAAAGAGACTGTAAAGGATGCTAAAAACAAGCACATTACAGAAAAAATCAAACAGAAAATAACCAACTATTAAATCAGTTGTAAATCAGGTATTTTCTTCGTATCAATTTGAAATGGTGTAAATCTTCCTCCCAGGTTTTTCTAATTTCCGTATCAGTTTTATTGGCCATTACTTGTTTTCTAAACTCTGAATTTCCCGCGAGTCGATCGAAAAAGGAAGGTTGATCGATAAATACCGAACTATCTCCTAAAAGCGTTCTTGCCTTCAAAACCCATTCAATATTTAGTTGATTGTTTTTGAATTCTCCAATTGATTTAAGATTATAACCGAAACAAATTTTATTCTCGTTGGTTGGTTTTTTTGACCCAAAACTTGATACTGGTTTAAACTGAAAATCAGTTTCAGGAAAACGTGGATGTCCAAAAATTTCAAACGGTTGTTCGGTTCCACGACCTATACTGACCGTTGTTCCTTCAAACAAACATAAACTAGGATATAATGCTACTGCTAAATCTGATCGAAGATTTGGACTTGGCGCAACTGGTAATGAATATTTTGTAGTGTGTGAATAGTTGGCACAAGGTACTACAAACAAATCACATGGTTTTGGGCACGTTGTCCAGCATTCATTATTTATCATGGATGCATATTCACCAATGGTCATTCCATACACTATTGGAACAGGGTGCATCCCAATAAATGATTTGTTTTTAATATCTAGAACTGGACCGTCGATGTAATGTCCATTTGGATTTGGTCGGTCTAAAACAATCAATTGAACATTGTTTTCTGCACATGCTTCAATGATGTAATGCAATGTAGAAATATAGGTGTAAAATCGAACTCCAACATCTTGAATGTCAAACACAACAATGTCCACATCGCTCAATTGTTGTGCAGTAGGTTTACGGTTATTTCCGTACAATGAAATAACGTCAACACCTGTTTTTTCATCGTGTTCATTGTCTACTTTTTCACCATTGTCAGCTTGTCCTCTAAATCCATGTTCGGGTGAAAATACTTTTTGAATCGGTATTCCTAAATTAATTAGTGTATCAACTAAATGGGTTTTACCGATAACAGAAGTTTGATTACCAACAATTGCAACGCGTTTATTGACCAATGAATCAAAGTATAAATCAAGACGTTCTGCACCTACCATCAACCGCTTTTTTCTAAATAATTGAGCGTCATTTGCAAAATGTTTCGGCGATTGAAAAGAGAAATAAAGAAAGCTTGAAATGACTAAAACCATCAAAATCCAAAAAAATCTTTTCAAGGCCAAAAGCTTTGTGTAACTTAGCAATTTGTAAAGATTATTTGTGAATACTGAATTCTTCATAGCTCGTAAAGTTAATAAAAACGTTGTAGACGGCAAAAAAGTCAGCCAACCGATTGTTAAGATTTCAATTATCTGTATTGCAATCGCTATGCTTGTGAATATTATTACGTTAGCTGTTGTAAAAGGTTTCCAAGATGAAGTACGAAACAAGGTCATTGGTTTTGGTTCTCACGCCATAATTACCAAATCAGGTGAGAATTCCATTTTTGAAAGTGAGCCAATATTAAAACAACAATCTTTTTATCCGAGTTTAAAAAAAGAGTCTTATTTACAACATATTCAACCAGTTGCTTATAAACCTGTTGTATTGCAATCCGATACGAAAGGGGCTTATAATCAAGAAATTGAAGGGGTATTAATGAAAGGGATTGATGAAACCTATGATTGGGATTTCATAAAAAAACATCTCAAGTCAGGGCGCGTACCAAAAATCACATCATCAATAACTTCTGACGAGTTATTGATTTCTCAAAAAATTGCTTCCCGATTGAATTACAAAGTAGGGGACAAAGTCAGAGCTTTTTTCGTAAAAAATAAACCTGTTAAGAAAATTTTCAAACTTGTAGGAATTTATGAAACTGGGTTTGAAGAGATGGATAAGCAATTGATATTTTGTGATATCAAAACGATTCAACAGCTAAACGATTGGGGAATTCAAACCACAATCAATGTTCACGATACATTAAAAAATAGTGGGTTGGTAATTAGTGCCGAAACAAATGGAGGTAATGGTAAATACAGATACGATTGGGGGGTAGGTTACGAGAAATACGGTGGATTTACACTTCATTCTTTAAAAGATACAGTTATTCGCGTGATTGTTTCAGATTATTGGATGTTCATTGACGGTCAAAATGAAGAAACTGCTATTCCAGATACTTCTTACTTATCCATCAAAGTACATGGTTCAGGGGTGATGCCTTCAAATTTTAAGTTAAATTCCGATGGAACAGTACAAAAAGATTACTTGGATGAGTTTGGTTTTCATTATTTTATACCAACTTCTGGTTCAGGAAAGTTAGAAGTTAAAATTATTCCTGGTAAAGGTAGTTTTCAAAAGTATGTTGGAGCTTTTGAATGTACTGTAAACGATTGGGATAAATTGGATGAGAGCATTGATCAAATAAGAAAAAAAGTGATTTTGAGTGAAAAAAACACCCTGCTTGAAGTCACAAGTATTGTTGAAAATCAATCAGATTTATTTGTTTGGCTGTCGTTTTTAGATATTAATGTTTGGATAATTATTTCTTTAATGATCCTAATTGGAATCATTAATATGGGTTCAGCATTGTTGGTAATGATTTTAGTTAAAACTAATTTTATAGGATTATTAAAGGCTTTAGGAGCAAATGATTGGACTATTCGAAAAATATTTTTATACCAGGCCTCTTTTTTAATTTTAAAAGGCATGCTATGGGGAAATGGGATAGGTATTGTGTTTTGTTTATTGCAACAAAAATTTAAGTTTTTATCCTTAAATCCTGAAGTATATTATTTAGATGCTGTTCCAATTCACATGAGTATTGGTTCAATAGTCTTATTGAATATCGGAACTTTAGTGGTGTGTTTAATTGCATTAATTATTCCTTCGTATGTGATTACTAGAATTGCTCCTGCAAAATCTATAAAATTTAATTAGTTCGCAGCATCGAAATGCCAGAGGAAAAGAAAATATTTACATTGAAACAAGTTGCTTTTTCAATTCAGAAAGCAATTCAGGAACGCTATTCACAGATGTATTGGGTGCAGGCTGAAATGCATAAATTGAATTACACACCCAAAGGACATTGTTATCCAGAATTGGTTCATAAAGAGGATGGAAAGATTGTTGCAGAAATTAGAGGTACAATTTGGAAATCGCAGTACGATAGAATTAGTGAAAATTTTTATAAAACCGTCAAAGAACCAATCAAAGATGGTTTAACTTTATTGTTTTTAGTGAAAATTAGTTACCATCCTGTGTATGGAATGGGACTTGAAATCGTTGACATCGACCCTACTTTTACTTTGGGTGAATTGCATAAAGAACGTGAGGAAACGCTTAGAAAATTGACGAATGAAGGAATCATCAATTCCAATCAATTGCTTCCATTTCCTTTATTGCCAAAAAGAATTGCCGTTATTTCAGTGGCTTCAAGTAAAGGTTTGTCCGATTTTTATTCGGTGATTCATTCCAATCCATGGAATTATCAATTCTTTTTTCATTTGTTTTCTGCCCAGTTAAATGGTGACGGTGCTATCCTTTCAATTCAGCAACAATTGAAGCGAATTCAAAAGTTTAAACATCTGTTTGATTGTGTTGTGATAATTCGTGGTGGAGGTGGAGAAATTGGACTTTGTTGTTACAATAATTATGACTTAGCAAAAGCTATTGCGACCTTTCCTATGCCTGTTTTAACAGGAATTGGTCACTCTACGAATGTGACTGTTTGTGAATTAGTTGCGTATCAAAATGCAATTACTCCAACAGAATTAGCTGATTTTTTAATTCAAGCATTTCATAATTTTTCTGTACCCGTTAAAGATGCGCAGAAAGTGATTGCGCAGAAAGCAAAAGAATTGATTGCATTGAATCAACAATACCTGCAGCATGAGTTGAGGGTGTTTAAATCGTCTACTTTTCAATGGTTAAATGCTTCAAAAACACAAATTAGAAGTACTTCAAAGGAGCTTGAACAAAACACATTTGGATTTTTTTCTTCCCACAAGCTTGAACAAAACAATAGTTCTAAACGTTTGTTTAATGGTGTGAAATTTTTACATGTAAATGCTCAAATGAAATTGAATAATTCAGTCCAAAATATTCAAAAATCTTCGAAATTATTGCTCGATTATCAGTATAAATCAGTTGATGTGTCTAAACAGAATTTAGCAATAAAGGCACCTAAATATTTGAACGCATTTCAACAATCCATCGCTCAAACAGAAAAAACAATTCGGTTGGTAGATCCTCAAGAGGTTCTCAAAAGAGGATATAGTTTTACTTTATTGAATGGAAAGTTGCTTAATGAAAATTCAATTGTAAGTGAAGGCGCTAAAATTCAAACTATTACATATAATTACGAAATAGAAAGTGAAATAAAGAAAATAAAAAAGAATGACTGAAAAAATGAATTACGTAGAAGCATTCAATGAATTACAATTGATTGTGCAAGAAATTGAAGATGGTGAAATTACCGTTGATGAATTAGCATTAAAAGTAAAAAGAGCTGCAACGTTGATAAAAATTTGCAAGTCCAAACTTTCGAGTACGGAAGAAGATGTCAATCAAATTTTAAAAGAATTGGAAAACGAAAATTAATACAAATAGAATGAAAAAAGTAAGTTTATTAATGCTGTTAATGTTTCATTTAGTGTCTTTTGGACAAACTAAATATACAGTTAGCGGTACAATTACCGATCAATCGAAAGGAGAAACTGTGATTGGTGCACGTGTCAAAATCAAAGACAAAAATCAAGGAGCTGTTTCGAACGAATACGGATTTTTTTCGTTAACACTACCGGAGGGAAATTATACCTTAGTTATCTCTGCATTGGGGTATGAAAACCAAGAAAAAGAAATTCAATTGACTGAAAATTTACGTCTTGATTTTGTTCTTGCAACACCTCAAAGTAAAACACAAGAAATTCAAGAGGTGAAGGTAACAGGTGTAAAACAAGATGCCAATGTGAAATCTGCCATAATGGGCGTTGAAAAGTTAGATCCTAAAGCAATTGCGAAAATACCGGTATTATTAGGTGAAAAAGACATCATTAAAACAATGCAGTTGTTACCAGGTGTTAAAAGTGCAGGAGAAGGAAATTCTGGATATTACGTTCGGGGAGGTGGTTCTGATCAAAATTTGATTCTGTTGGACGAAGCTCCTGTATATAACGCTTCTCACTTGTTAGGTTTTTTCTCGACTTTTAATTCGGATGCCATTAAGGATGCCACATTGTACAAAGGGAATCAAGCGGCAAACTTTGGAGGTCGTTTGTCTTCTGTTTTAGATATAAAAATGAATGAAGGAAACAACCAACGTTTTAATGTGAGTGGTGGTTTGGGATTGATTTCATCTAAATTAAACGTTGAAGGTCCTATCGTAAAAGACAAAGCATCATTTTTAATTACTGGTCGTAGAACATACGCTGATGTATTTTTAAAAGCAACAGAAGATTTTAAAGACAATACTCTTTATTTTTATGATTTAAATGCAAAAGTAAATTACAAGTTAGGTCAAAAAGACCGCTTATTTCTTTCAGGGTATTTTGGAAGAGACAAGCTAGGTTTTGGAAGTAACTTTGGTATCAATTGGGGGAATGCTACTGGAACTGTTCGTTGGAACCATCTTATTAATTCTAAATTATTCTCCAATACTTCATTGATATATAGTTCCTACGACTATGAAATTGCAATTAAATCTAACGATGTTGATTTCACGATCACTTCTAAAGTATTGGATTACAACATCAAACAAGAGTTTCAATATTTTCCAAATTCGAACAATAAAATAAAGTTTGGGTTCAATGTGATTAATCACAACATTACACCCGGTCAATTAAGTGGTAGTAAAGGAATCCAGGAGGGTTTAGTTTTTCAGAAAGCTGCAAAGTCGCTTGAAAGTGCTGGATATGTTTCCAATGATTGGGATGTGAATGAATTTTTATCAGTGAATTACGGGGTGCGTATGAGTGCATTTTCATTGTTAGGGAACGGACAAGAAACGTATACGTATTCTTCTTCAGGAGCGGTTATAGATTCAATTATTTATGCTGACAATGCACATGTCAAAACGTATGTCAATTGGGAACCACGTATTTCATTCAGTTATGCATATCGCGATGATGCGAGTTTTAAAATGGCTTTTGCCAGAAATACACAAAATATCCATTTGGTTTCTAATTCTACCACTTCCTCTCCAACTGATACTTGGTTGGGTACAAGTTTGAATACAAAACCTGAGATTGCGGACCAAGCGTCGTTTGGTTGGTTTAAAAATTTCAACGATAACATGTATGAATTCAATGTTGAAACCTATTACAAACAAATGCAAAATCAGATTGATTATAGAAACGGAGCAAATACACGAGCAAATCAAAAGTTAGAAGGTGAATTGTTGTATGGTGATGGTAGAGCGTATGGTTTAGAGTTGATATTAAAGAAAAAGACCGGTAAGTTCAACGGTTGGATTTCCTATTGTTTGTCTAAGTCGGAACGAAAAATCAACGGAATTAACAATGGAGATTGGTACAATGCTAAACAAGATAGGACGCATGATATTTCAATTGTAGGTATTTATGATTTAACACCGAAACTTTCTATCTCAGCATTGTTTGTATTTTACACTGGAAACGCAATTACATTCCCTTCAGGTAAGTATGAGATAGAGGGACAATCTCAATTTTTATATACTACTCGAAATGGTTCAAGAATGCCTAATTACCATCGTTTAGATTTTGGTGTAAATTGGGAGCGAAAGAATACAGACAAATACGAAAGCAGTTGGAATTTCTCTATATACAATGCTTATGGAAGAGAGAACGCTTACACCATTGCATTTAGAGAAAAAGAAGGTAATCCAAACGTAACAGAAGCGGTTCAAACTTCATTATTTCGATGGATTCCTGCAATTACGTACAATTTCAAATTTAAATAATCTTTAGTTATGAAAAAGCAACGAATAAATACATTAGGTTTATTATTCAGTCTTCTTATTTTCAGTTCTTGTGAGAAAGTAATACAACTGGATTTAAACAAAGAAAATCCTCAATTGGTAATAGAAGCCATAATCAATATTGATTCTACAAATCAGTATGTTTATTTGAATCGAACAGTAAATTTTGATAATGAGGGTAAGGGTGTGCCTTTTTCAAACGCTTCAGTTCAATTATTGGATGGAGAATCTATAGTTACAAAGTTTGATTCGCTAGGAAATGGTACATTTAAAGCAACTTTAGAAAAAGGACTTCTAAAAGTTGGAAAGCAGTATACATTACAAGTTGTAGACAATGAAAAGAAGGTAACG
>CALPOI020000043.1 GCA_943325145.2 Candidatus Planktophila lacus
CAACCCGCTCTACTTGAACATAATGCTTTAATCGATCAAGGTATTCCTTCTCTCCAGCTACTAAAAAATCTTTGCCAGTTTTACCGATACAAACAAGTTTGATTTTCATAAAATTGTAATTTAAAGTTTCGTGTATACCTGCTGATTATCGTTCAATTTCAATACCAAAATCTTTTGTTAACACAAACCGTGCATCAAAAGACTTTTCTGTACCTGGCATTTCTAATCCTTTGATCTTAGAAGTCTTTCCGGTAGTGATTAAATCTACAATTTGTTTTTCTGTCAATTTTTTATTCAACAATCCAAACGGTATTTTAAAGCCACAATTCGTAAAATCACCGCAGCCGTATGCAGTATTTCCTTTTCGTAAGTTGATTTTTTTACACTTTGGACACAAATAATCTTCCGGTTGGGTAGACTTTTTTTCTTTTTTCTCTCTCGGTTTTACGTTTTTTTCAGCAACAACTGGTTTTACTGGCTCAATAGAGATGACTCTTTTTGAATTAAAAATAACTTCTTGCGTTAATGCATCAACCATTTGTATTAATTCTTGTTTGAAAGTCTCAAACTCATATTCACCTTTTTCAATCAAACGTAACTTACGTTCCCAATCTCCAGTTAATTCAGGGCTTTTCAATAATTCGTTTTGAATCGTATCTATTAAATCAATCCCTGTTTGTGTAGGAACAATATTTTTCTTTTTTCGTTCAATGTATTTTCTTCGAAACAATGTTTCTATAATATTCGCTCGAGTAGATGGTCTTCCAATGCCATTGTCTTTTAACAGCTCACGCATCTCATCATCTTCTACTTGCTTACCAGCAGTTTCCATCGCTCGTAATAACGTTGCTTCAGTATAGTATTTTGGTGGAGATGTTTTCCCTTGGTGAATTTTTGGGACATGTTCACCAGATTCGCCTTCAACAAAATGAGGCATCACTACTTCTTCCTCTCCCTTTTTTTCTGATTCAGTTGGTTTTTCAGTATGATAAACTTCACGCCAACCCAGTTCAATGATTTGTTTACCTGTCGCTTTAAACTCCACCTGTCCTACTTTACCTAAAACAGTCGTATTTGACACTTTACATTCTGGATAAAACACCGCAATAAATCGCTTTGCAATCAAATCATAAATTTGTTTCTCATTCAATGGTAATCCTTGAGGAAAAACACCAGTTGGAATAATTGCATGGTGATCGGTCACTTTTTTATCGTCAAATACCGCTTTTGACTTTGGAATTGGTTGCGTTAGCAATGGAGCGATCAATTTTTCATAAGGCTTCATCTCACGCAAAACCCCCTCTACTTTGGGATAAATATCCTCAGACAAATAGGTTGTATCCACTCGGGGATACGTCACTAATTTCTTTTCGTATAAATTTTGAATTCCCTTTAACGTATCTTCTGCGGTAAATGAATATTTTCTGTTGGCTTCAACCTGCAAAGCTGTTAAATCGAACAAACGAGGATTTCCCTCTTTCCCTTCTTTTTGCTCAAATGAAGTGACTTCAAAAAGATGTTGTTTCAAATATGCCAAGCCCTTTTCCGCCTTATCTTTTGATCTCAATCGATCAATTGTAGCAGTGAACTCAGTTGCTCGGTACATTGTTTTTAATTCCCAATATTCATCAACTACAAACGCATCAATTTCTTTGTGTCTTTGAACTATCATTGATAATGTGGGTGTTTGAACGCGCCCAATAGAAAGTGTTGCTTTTCCTCTTCCAAATTTGACCGTAAACAACCGTGTCGCATTCATTCCTAACATCCAATCGCCTATGGCACGAGCACTTCCTGCTTTGTATAAATTCTCGTATTTTTGAGCATCGACTAATTTTGAAAACCCTTCTTTTATCGCCTCTTCTGTCAATGAAGAAATCCACAAACGTTTTATAGGTACGTTACATTTAGCTTTCAATAATACCCAACGTTGAATCAATTCTCCTTCTTGTCCAGCATCACCACAGTTAATGACTTCAGAACAGTTTTGAACTAATTTTTCTATTGTATGAAATTGTCGGATGGAAGATTGTTGATTGATTAACTTAATTCCAAAACTTGAAGGAACCATTGGCAAATCTTCAAGACGCCAATATTTCCACTTATCGGTATAATCTTGAGGCTCTTTTAAGGTGCATAAATGACCGAATGTCCAAGTAACCTGGTAACCATTCCCCTCCATATAGCCATCCTTCGCTTGCGTTGCGCCTATTATTTTGGCAATATCACGCGCAACACTTGGTTTCTCAGCTATACAAACAATCATAGGGATTTATTAGGGAAACGAAGATAAGCATTAAGGTGTAAATGAAAAAGATTCTGAAAAAAATCAATAAATTGAATATTGCTACCAGCTAGAAATAGCTATGTATTCTAGAGAAAACTCCTTTGAAAATATCACTTCCAATAACGAAATACCACAAAGCCATGTGGATTTTTTTCATCTGGTTGATAGCTCAATAACTCTTCTTTATTCCACTTTGATTCATCGAATTCAGGAAAGAAAGTGTCTGGCTCAAAAGCATGATCAATAGTTGTAATGAACATCTCATTTAAATCTGGATGAGCCAATGCTTCAGCATAAATTTGACCTCCACCGATTACGAATAATTTACGTTCTGTTTCAGAATTGAAATGGGAAAGACAATCATTCAGTGAAGTAAATACTTTACACACACCAGCATCAAAATTTGAATTTCTACTCAAGACCACATTTTCTCTATTCGGTAACGGACGGTACTTTTCAGGAATTGAATCATAATTTTTACGTCCCATCACTACAATCTGTTCTTTCGTTGTAGAAGTGAAAAAACGCATTTCTGAAGGTAAGTGCCACATTAAATCGTTGTCTTTACCGATTCCACGGTTAAGGTCCATTGCAACTATAAGAGAAAACTTCATGTTTTATGAGATAAAGGAAGAAAAACTGAAAACTGATTGAAGAGAAATTAACTATTCCTCATCAAAAACCACTTATTCCAAATTGAGACTAAACTGCTACCGCTCCCTTAATATGTGGGTGAGGATCGTAGTTTGTAAGTTCAAAATCTTCTAATTTGAAATCGAAAATGTTTTTTACTTCTGGATTTATTTTCATTGTAGGCAGCGGACGAAAATCTCTCGTCAACTGTAATTTTACTTGATCTAAATGATTGTTATACAAATGTACGTCTCCAAATGTATGCACAAAGTCTCCCAATTTTAAATTGCATACCTGTGCAATCATCATTGTCAACAAGGCGTATGAAGCAATGTTAAATGGAACCCCCAAGAAGGTATCAGCACTACGTTGGTACAATTGACAACTTAATTTACCTTCTGAAACGTAAAACTGAAACATAGAGTGGCACGGAGGTAAAGCCATCGTATCAACGTCTGCGACATTCCATGCTGAAACCATCAGTCTTCTTGAATCAGGATTTGTTTTAATTTGTTGAATTACATTTGAAATTTGGTCGATTGTCCCTCCTTTTCCATCAGGCCAAGAACGCCATTGGTACCCATAAACAGGACCTAAATTTCCTTGGGCATCTGCCCATTCGTCCCAAATTGAAACGTTGTTATCTTTTAAATATTGAATGTTTGTATCCCCACGTAAAAACCATAAAAGTTCAACAATAATAGACCTCAAATGCAATTTCTTTGTCGTCAATAAAGGAAAACCTTCGTTCAAATCAAAACGCATCTGGTAACCGAAAGTTGAAATAGTTCCAGTACCGGTTCTATCACCTTTTTGTGTCCCATTCGTGAGAATGTGGTTTAATAAATCGTGGTATTGTTTCATTCGATCAAGCTATATAATTAAGATTGGCTTCTTTTGTTAATCTCATCACGCAAACGAGAAGCTAATTCGTAATCTTCATTTTCAATTGCCTCAGTAAGGTGTTTTTCCAATTCTTCCAAATCAAGTGCAGCAATGCCTGTCTCTGATTCTTTCTCAATTGCAGCGACTTCTGTTGATTGTGTGTCTGCGACTAATTCTGAATTTTCATCCAACAAGATACCTGCAGTTGACAAGATGTTCTCGAACGTATAAATCGGACATTTAAATCGAACACCAATAGCAATCGCATCTGAAGTTCTGGCATCAATCTCACTAAATTTTCCGTCTTTTGAACAAATAATTTTAGCGTAGAAAACTCCTTCTACCAAATTGTAAATCACAACTTCAGTAACATCTATTTGAAAGGACTGAGCGAAACTTTTAAACAAATCATGCGTCAAAGGTCGAGTTGGCGTCATTTTCTCTAACTCAATAGCAATCGCTTGAGCTTCAAAACCACCTATAATTATCGGTAAACTTCTTTTTCCCCCAGCTTCTGCCAACACTAATGCATAAGCCCCTGATTGGGTTTGACTGTATGATAAGCCAACAATTTCAAGTTTTACTTTATCCATTTTAAAAAATATTAAACAAACAACTAGTAAAGCAGAACCTTACTAGCTGTTTATCGATGATCCTTACGGATTAATTTGCATTCTTAAATTTCTTTAACGCTTCGGTCAATTTTGGAATAACTTCAAAAGCATCTCCAACCACTCCGTAGTCAGCAGCTTTAAAGAAAGGGGCTTCTGCATCAGAATTGATAACAACAATCACTTTAGATCCATTTACACCAGCCAAATGCTGAATTGCACCAGAAATACCCGCTGCGATGTATAAATTTGGACGAATAGCAACACCTGTTTGACCAACGTGTTCGTGGTGAGGTCTCCATCCAATATCAGCCACTGGTCTAGAGCAAGCTGTCGCTGCACCCAACACATTTGCTAAATCTTCTACCATCCCCCAGTTTTCAGGTCCTTTCAAACCTCTTCCTGCAGAAACTACCAATTCAGCTTCTGGCAATGGAATGCTACCTTCAGGTTTTTTAGTTGCAACAATCTTAATTACAGATGCTCCAGCTTTTCCGTCAAAGTTTTCTACTACAGCTGTACCTCCAATGTTTTCAGGCTGAATGGAATTTGGTAATAAAGAAATAATTTTAATCGATGTATTTACAGCTACGGTTGCAAATGCTTTTCCAGAGAACACATTGACTTTACAAGAAAATCCTTGTGCAGTTTCTGGCAATGCAATTGCACCCGAAATCAATCCCGCTTTTAATCGTACAGACAAACGAGGAGCAACTGATTTAGCAACCAAATCGTGAGAAAAAACAATTGCTTCAGCCCCAGTCATTTCAGCTGCAGTAGCAATTAATCGTGTCAATTGTTGAGAATCCGCTTCTGCGATAGTTGTATCAACTAATACTTTAGCAGCTCCATAAGCTCCCAAAGCCTCTGCTCCTGTTGCATCTCCATTTGTAACAACGATTACTTCGCCACCCAATTTTTTCGCATAAGTAACAGCCTCAAATGAAGCTTTCGCTGAAAAATGATTCTTATTTATATAAACTAAAGTTTTCATAATTTTTACCGTTATTTTTTAAAGATTAAATAACTTTTGCTTCGTTGTGTAACAATTCCACCAACTGATCCATGTTTGAAGCATCGATCAATGTACACGCTTTTTTAGCCTCAGGCAATGAATAGGTTTGATAATTGGTATACAATTCCAACGCAACAACAGGAACCACATCCAATGGTTTTGTTCTTGCCGCCATGATTCCACGCATGTTTGGAATTCTTTGTTCAGCCATACCTTTTGCACAACTAATTACAACTGGGGTTGAAACTTCAACTACTTGTAAACCACCAACGATTTCTTGTTCCAATGTAACCGTTGTACCAGCAACATCTAATTTAGAAGCAAGAGAAACATACGGTAACTCTAAATGCTCCGCAATCATCCCCCCTACTTGAGAACCGTTGTAATTGATTGTTTCCTTTCCAGTTAAAATCAAATCAAAGTTGTTCTCTTTTGCATACGCTGCAATTTGAGCGGCTACAAAATAGGCGTCAGTTGGCTCTGCATCAATTCGAACTGCCTTGTCAGCACCAATTGCCAATGCTTTACGAATAATCGACTCATCAGCAGCAGGACCTACAGCTATAATGGTTACATTCCCTCCAATTGTTTCCTTCAACTCAAGTGCACGCACCAAAGCATACCACTCATCGTATGGATTTACAATGTATTGAACACCGTTTTCATCAAATTTTGTATTACCATCGGTAAATGAAATTTTGGAAGTTGTGTCCGGAGATTTACTAATACAAACTAAAATATTCATCGTAGAAAAATTATTCATAAACGTTGCAAAATTAAGAAGAAAAGTGCTGTATTTGTGTACTGAAAATGATTTTATTTCAAACTTATCTGTTCCAATCTGAAATTATTTCAAAAAAAACCACTAAAAATCTAATTAACAATAATTTAATATCAATAATTGTTTCACCAATACCCCTTAAAAAACAAGAATTTCAAAAGTTAAGTCTGATTTTAAAAATAGAAAGTCAGAATAAGCCAAAAACAAAATAAATATTCTTAATTTTGTCGATTAAATAATCTCATTCAACTGAATTAAATTTAGAGTGAGTAATTAGAACTTAAGTTATATTTTAAGATAGAATACAGAGCATGAAAACCGTACAATTTAGAGAAGCACTTCGTGAAGCTATGAACGAAGAGATGCGTAAAGACGAAAATGTGTTTTTATTAGGGGAAGAAGTTGCTGAATACAATGGTGCTTACAAAGTATCTCAAGGAATGTTGGATGAATTTGGCCCAAAAAGAGTCATTGACACCCCAATTGCTGAACTTGGTTTTACTGGAATTGCTGTTGGAGCGTCGATGATGGGACTTCGACCAATCGTTGAATTCATGACTTGGAACTTTGCAATTCTTGCTGCGGATCAAATCATCAACAGCGCTGCGAAAATGTTACAAATGTCGGGAGGTCAATACCACTGTCCTATTGTATTTAGAGGTGGAAATGGTACTGCTGGGCAATTAGCTGCTACCCACTCTCAAAGTTTTGAAGCGTTTTATGCGCATGTACCTGGACTAAAAGTAATTACTCCATCTACACCATACGATGCAAAAGGATTGTTAAAAGCTGCGATTCGCGATAACGACCCTGTGGTTTTTCTTGAGTCTGAAAAAATGTACGGTGACAAAGGTGAAATTCCTGAAGGTGAATACATTATTCCAATCGGTGTAGCTGATATTAAACGTAAAGGAACAGATGTAACGATTGTTTCTTTCGGTAAAATCATGAAAGTAGCTCACGAGGCTGCTGAAGCACTTGCGAAAGAAGGTATTTCTTGCGAAATCATTGATTTACGTACTGTGCGCCCAATCGACTATGCATGCATTGTTGAATCTGTGAAGAAAACAAATCGTTGTGTAGTCGTAGAAGAATCATGGCCATTGGCTTCAATTTCTTCTGAAATTGCTTACCATTTGCAAAGATATGCGTTTGACCATTTAGACGCTCCTGTAATGAGAGTTACTCAAACGGATACTCCTTTTGCTTTTTCTCCAACATTGATTGAGGAAGCACTTCCAAATGCAGGACGTGTGATTAATGCTGTAAAAGCTACACTTTACAGAAATTAATAACATATATATTTTTCTTTCAAAAGCTGTCTCTTTGGGGCGGCTTTTTTTATGGGGATAATTGTTGACAATAAAAGAATAAAAATCCAAAAAATAACTCCTATTCAATTCAATGAATTTATTTCGTTTCATGAATTTGAAATGTACTGATCGCAACATATGAAAATCACTCTTCCCAAAGACACCTTAACTCTTGCGTATATCCACCTCATTTATAAATAGACGCAACAAATTCTTTGCTTGAAATCAACTTTTTTACTAAATTAAATTAGAAAGTGATGGTATGAGCACAGAAACAACTATGAATCAAACAACTAAAAAAAACAACTTCCAAGAAATCAAATTGGAAGTATTTGAACGAAAAATACTACTTAAAATCCCAAAAAACGAACAAGATATTGCCTTCATTCGGAAAATCAACTATTCAAAATGGGATAGTACTTGGTTTCATTGGGTAATCCCAAATTTTCCGGGAAACCTAGAAATAATAAAAACCTATTTTAATAACAGAATTACTACCTTCATAGAACATGAAAATGAAGTAATAGCATTACCCAACTTAAGTGAACCCATAAATAAGTCCAAAAATGAGGTTTTATTAATCAAAACCAAATCAAACCGTCTACGAATAATATTTGGATTCAATCAGCAATTAATGATTGAGATTAAAAAAACACCCTATCATACTTGGGACACAAAAAACAAATGGTGGTCTATTCCATTTTCTGAAGCATTTAAAATTGGTATTATTCGAAAAATAGAGGAACTAAATCTACCCTACTCTTACAAAGAAGAGGATAATAGCCCAGTTAATTCATTCAAAAGAATTACAGCGGTTGACATTCCAAACTATAAAACATGTCCTGAAAACTTAATTTTAAAAATAAAAGAATTAAGATACAGTTCAAATACAGAGAAAACGTATCGAATGGCATTAGAAGATTTTATCAATTATCATCACACTGTTGATGTAGATAAATTAAACGAAAGCCATATTCAATCATTTTTAAGGCATTTGGTAATGGAAAGAAATGTGTCTACATCTTATCAAAATCAAGCAATTAACGCTATAAAATTTTATTATGAGCGCGTTTTAGGTGGGCTAAGAAAAACTTATTTTATTGATCGACCTAAAAAAGAAAAAACACTTCCTGTAGTATTAAGCGAAGAAGAGATCATAGCAATTATCCGTTCGATTCAGAATCTTAAACACAAAGCAATCATTATGACTATATATTCTGCTGGACTTCGTATCTCTGAATGTATTCACCTTAAAATAAAAGACATTGATTCTAATCGCATGCAAATTAGAGTTGAACAAGCAAAGGGAAAAAAGGATAGATATACTTTATTATCTGAAAAAACACTTCAAATTTTACGCATTTATTTTAAGGAATACAAACCTACAACCTACTTATTTGAAGGTCAATACGGAGGTCAATATTCTATCAGAAGTATTCAACAAGTTTTCATTGAAGCTTGTAAAAAAGCAAAAATCACCAAAAAAGTAAGTGTCCATTCATTACGTCATAGTTTTGCAACGCATCTCCTTGAGCATGGTACGAATTTACGATACATTCAAAGTTTACTCGGACACGCTAACAGTAAAACGACTGAAATATACACTCATATAACAACCAAAGGATTCGATCAATTAAAAAGTCCTATGGATAATTTGTCAATTTGAAAAAGAAAAAGTATTTTAGTGTGAAGATTTGAAAATACGATTATCAAGGATTTTAAAAATAGATTATCAAACAGTAAAAAGAAACTTACATAGTAAATATATACGCAATTGCGTATATTGACACGTTAGCGATCATTGTACGAAACAACACATCTAGACATTACAAACAGTAAAAATGAAAATTATAAAAACTAAACTTCCTGACAACTCAATTCTCAACAGTAATCATAAAAAGTATGACTATGTTGACAGTTTTCAAGGAATACTTTTGGACGGTGAAAACAAATTTAAGCCCACAGACATTGGTAAGGCATTTTTTTCATCTGGACCAAAATGGGTTGGCAAACTATTTAATTTAAGAAATAAGATAGTTTCTTTATTTGGACTTAAAACTTCAGGAAATGTGGTTGATAGACAGCAACAATTGGACAATTTTAAATGTGAACCAGGCGAACAACTTGGGCTGTTTAAAGTGTTTAGCAAAACCGACAATGAAGTGATTATAGGTGAAGATGATAAACATTTGAATTTTAGGGTTTCATTATTTTTGGACAATTCAAAAAAAGACAAAGCAAAAAAAGACCTAACAATTTCAACAACAGTAGAATTTAATAATTGGTTTGGACGACTTTATTTTTTACCCGTTAGACCATTTCATAAATTTATAGTCCCGACAATGTTGAAGGGAATTATTAAAGAATTGGAAAAACAGAGAAATCAGGATACACGAGAAAAAACAACGACCGCTAACAGAGGTTACAATCAACGGCTTGAGATGCACTAGATCCAGAGCGCCGCTGCTTGTAGCCACAAAACGTTATGGGCAAGTTTAAAACAAAAAATAGATAACAAATGACAGACATAGAATTAACCAAAAATGAATTAAAAAGGTTTTTTGAACAAAACAATAATCTTTTTACGCTTGATACACCATTTGAAAAGTGGAATGATTCAGTTACATTATTTTCAAGCAATGATTCTGTAAAAGGGAAAGTTTTTTTTAAACTTAATAGTATTGAATTCAAATTAAAGCACAAGACTTGGATGCCTTATACAATGTCAGGAATACGAGATTATAATTCAGAACATTGGTTTAAAAAACCACTAGAAATAGTTAAAAATGGAGAATTCATTTTTCCTTCGGATGAAAACGGTAAATTAATTTATGAGCAAATACCTTCCCTTTGTATAAATATTAAAGAAGCAAAACAAAATTATTTAATAGAATTTGAGCGTAAAAAACTTGAGGAACAACGTCTGGCTGAAGCTAACCGCCTTGAAAACTTATTCAAAAGCAAATCTCAAATTCTGCTTGATTTAGACAAAAACAACGATGGTATTATTGATGTAATTGAGGGCAATGATTTTAATAAAATATTACAGAAAAATCAAAAACTGATAATTGATATTGACCGTAGTTACATCCAAAAATTTGTTAAAGTTTCAAATTATATCAAAAATAAGAAAGAAAATATTCAATTGATTTTTGAGTCCATAAGTCAAACAAAAAATGATGAAGAATTAAATGAACAAATTCATCTAATAAAAAATCAAATTCATACTTATGAGCTATTAATATTTCATTCAATAAATATGGTTGGTGCCATAGTAGCAGAAGATATGATAGTTTTTTATGAGATTTATGAATCTTTTGATAAACTTGGGATGTTTAACTCAAATTGGGAAAGTGAAGTATCTGAAAAGCTTACAAATATTGGCGATAAATTGGATGACTTAATGTATTCAATATACAGAATGGAGGAAAATATAGTAAGTGAATTAAGCAACCTAAGCTACATTACCCAAGAATCTTTTGAGGATTTAAATAGGTCTGTAACAAGCCAGTTGAAAGAAGTTGAATCTTCTATTAATACAAATAATTTATTGACTGGAATTCAAACCTATCAGTTGTACAAGATTAATAAGAATACAAAAGGATTAAGATAATGAGTGCTGAAAATAAAATTAACCATCAGTTTTTAAATTCAAATTTCTTTTTCCCCAACTGGAAAATTCAAACGTTAGTTTTAGGTACATTCAATCCAAGTTGTGGAGAAGAAACAGATTACTTTTATGGGCGGTGTCAAAATAATTTTTGGCGTACAATAGAAGAAATAAGTAATCGTGATTATCGATGGTTTCAAAATAATTTTGAGCGAAAGTTAAAATTCATGAAAGAAAATGAGTTTGGTTGCACAGACATAATTAAATCTTTAGTTATAATAAATGGAGTTGAGAGAAAAGACTTTTGTGGCTCTGGCTATTCAGACCAAATCTTATTTACAGCAAAGAAATGTACTCTAACTTACCAATTTGAAGAAATTAAATCATTCATCAAAATAAATAATGTTTCGAAAATTATTAACACTTGGGGTAAACTAAAAGGTCCTGCTGATTTCAAAAAACACCTGGTTGAATTGGAAAATTTTTGCAATCAAAACAAAATATCATACATTAATGATTGCCCATCACCTAGTGGAAGATTAAGAAGTAAAGAACATAAGATACATTTAGCTGAATTTTATAAATCAAATCTATTAATAACCAGCCCATAACAACTAACCTTTCGTCGTGTCTGAAAGACAAGCGATGAAAGGGCTGTTGAACGAAACCTATTCTATGGACTTTTCGAAAATTGATTTTTGATTATTAACCTGAGTTCGATTATTAACAATTTAATTGTCAATAAATTAGCTTTATTTGGTTAGGAAGAGTGAAATACAATTAGTATCTTTAAATTGTTGTTTATTAATGATTTAAACTAATTTTCATGTATTTCACTCAAGATAAAATTACCGA
>CALPOI020000044.1 GCA_943325145.2 Candidatus Planktophila lacus
GGGTCTACATCCCCATTGAAACTACTCGGACGATCTGAAGAAAAAATAATAGAAGATCTTTTTTTATCCGCCCAAACTGGAGACATATCAAACCCCTCTTTGTTCAGTACATTTAAGTTTGAAATAATATGTCTTGTTTTATTTAATTCAAACTCAGCTAACAATTTGCAAGCGTTCAATCCAGCTTCAATTCGTTTATCTGTAGGAACCATTGCTTTGTAAGCTTTGTAATTTTCTGTAGCAACCTTGCAATCACCTAAGTACCTTGACATTTCAGCATAATAAAAAAGAACCTCTGGCTTATTTTTTTGATAATTAAAAGAAAGTGCTTTTTGATACCATTCAACTGCTTGCTTAAAATCTTCTACATGCCTGAAACATTCGGCCGTTTTAAAAGCCATATCCCCTTTTCGATCGTTCGCTTTTTTACTTTTAGGGTTTACCTTTTCAAAAGCTTCAATTGTCAATTTAGCAGCAGTATAATAACTTTCATTGTTATATTCCTTATTCGCTTTCTTAATTTCCTTCGGTTCTTGACTTAAAGCACCCAATGATAAAAAGACACAAATAATGAAAAAAGTTAATTTATGAGAAAAAATCAGCATAGTTTTGAAAGTTGATTTAAGTAACATGTAAAGTTAATCATTTCAAATTAATCCTTAGAATACATTGTGTAAATTTCCCACTTACGAATTAATTCTTGAAAAGAAGGCGGTAAATCAGAATCAAATTGAAGAAATTCTCCAGTTATTGGATGAGTAAACCCTAATGTTTTGGCATGTAACGCTTGGCCAGGAAGCAATTTGAAACAGTTATCGATAAATTGTTTGTATTTAATATTCGTAGTCCCTCTTAAAATTTGATCACCACCATACTCGTTGTCATTAAACAACGGATGACCAATGTATTTCATGTGTGCACGAATTTGGTGCGTCCTCCCGGTTTCTAACTTACATTCGATTAACGTAACAAGACCAAATCGTTGTAATACTTTATAATGAGTGACAGCGTGTTTACCATATTCACCATTCGGAAAAACCGTCATCATTTTCCTGTTCTTAAGCGAACGTCCAATGTTACCCGTTATTGTACCTGTTTCCTCTGCGAGATCGCCCCATACTAATGCATTGTATCTTCTCTCTGTACTTCTATCTGAAAACTGTTTTGCTAGATTCATTAAGGCAAATTCGGTTTTAGCAATCACCATCAATCCAGTTGTGTTTTTATCTAAACGATGAACCAATCCAGGACGACCGTAATAATCACTCCTTTTCATAGGAAGATTATCGAAATGAAAGATCAATGCATTTACCAAAGTATCTTTATAATTTCCGCAACCAGGATGAACAACCATTTCAGATGGCTTATGAACAACAGCAAGGTATTCATCCTCAAATTCAAAGTTTAATGGAATATCTTGAGGAATTAATTCTAATTCTCGAACGGGATAAGGTAATAAAATAGCTACCTCATCCAAAGGTTTGATTTTATAATTTGATTTTACGGGAGATTTATTTACATAAATATTCCCATCGTTCGCCGCATTTTGAATTTTATTTCTAGAAGTATTCGGTAACCGATCCATCAAAAATTTATCGATACGAATTATTTCTTGTCCTCTATCAACAATGATATTATGATGTTCAAATAACTCATCTTCCTCATGCAACTCATCTTCCGTATTCTCAATCATAGTAAAATCTTTCATTAATTTTTAATTAGTTTAAATGTCGCTCCTGTTTTTCCTTCTCGTACTATATAAACTCCATTATTAAGAAAAGAAACATCTATTGGATTGCCAAGATATTGAAACGAATTAATCACCCTACCATTTACATCTAACAATTCAAAATGATTAGAAATAAAAGAATTGTCTAGTTGAAAAGAGTAAGAAGTAGGATTCGGGTAAATTATCACCTTGTTAGACAATAACTTATTCGAAATATCTAGAGACTTATTGTATTTACTTTTGAAGATAGGTCGCATCATAAGTGAACCATTTATTCCCAAACTTGACTTCTGCCAAACATTATCACCAATTGTATAAAAAAGATTTTTCAATGAATTTGTATTTACATCCAGACCAATATTTAACCAATCTTGATCAAATTGTCGTAAACCAATAAAAAAACTATCTTTAATAGTTACACCTTTAAAATCAACAAAATAAAAAGATTTAAACTCATTTCTATTCTTCCCGTAACGAACAGTTCTGAGATTTAAATTTCCATCTTCATACAAAATATTACCCGGACTTCCATTATTGTTCTCTCTAACAACGATTGAAAAATTTTTAGCTGACTTATCTTCAACAGTTGGCACAAAACAAATACTCAAACCAATTAACGTATCCTGTTCATAAATGGAAAATTGATAGGCGGTTTCAGCTTGATTTGACTTCAATCCGTATGCTAACTCTGCAGAACCATCATCATAAGCATAATAGTCTTTCAATTCCAATTTTGAATAACAAGTATCATTGGTAGGGTCATTGGTAAAAGGTGCTGGAACAGCTACTTTGATGTTAAAGATGGCAGAATCAATCGACTTATTTTTAGTCCATGAAAGTTTTCTTGGAAAATCATGATAACTCACATTCGTACTTTGCGCTAAATAGTTTAAATTATTACCTGGCAACAAGGCCGAATTAATAGTTGTTTGAGAAATTTCTTTTCCGTTTTCGATAACCTTAACATTCCCATCTAATGTATTTTGATCTTTCAAACTTCCGTTTCGAACAACAATCTTCACAGAATCGTTCAAAACATCATTTGATGCGTTTAAAAAATGGTCAAATGGAATAGATTGGTACTTTTTAAGAAACGAATTCACAGGATACATTAAGGCAAAGTCTTGGAAATTAGTATCCGATACACCAGAAAACTTTCTTAACTTAACATAATCAATATGAAAATGATCTAAATCACCTGATAAATCACCATAATTTACAAAACGAAACTGAAATCCTTTCTTAAAAAAGGCGGTGTCGATTAATGGAATATGAACCTTTGTGAAAGACTTCGACTGAATAGAAAACTTATTAAAATCCGCCTCAGGAGTAGCTCCCCAGATAGAAACCCATTTATTCAAATTAAGATTATAAAACTGAAGACACAACGAATCGTGTTGTAAAAGTGTTCCTGTTGTAATGTTCTCTGGAGCATCTCCATTCCCTTTCGGCTGATATAGAAAACTAAAATAAACAGAATCCTTTTTCTCAACAGAAGATAAATCTATTGGTTTTGAAGTCAAGTAATCACCGTATCCTCTTGTACTAGAATTAATTGCATATGGAAAACCATTCGCATTTAAACCATCAAATGTTACTACTCCCAACGACCAAGGATTAATAGCATACCAATCATTCCTGTATGCATTTGAATCAAGCCAATAAGAAGATTTATTACTGATTTTATTAAAAAATAATCGAATTGAATCTTGAATCAACTCATCTGTAACGTAAATTGTATCCACCAAATTTGGAACACCTACCGTATCATAAGTAGAATAAGCTGGGTAAACTAAAATTTCAGAAAAATTAAAGGGATAAGACGATAAATCGTAATTGTTAAATTTTAAAGGAATGTTTTTAAGCTTATTAGATTTTTTTGTAATTGAGTCATATTTATACTGAAATGTTTCTTCAGTAGAATACTTCAATTTCGCATCAAACGGCAAGTTATTTGATTTGTTTACAAATTTATAGAAGATTTTAGAGGAAACATTCTCACCTACTAAATTCGTGCTATATTTCTGAAAATGATCTATAGAAAAATCATCGTAAAAAGGTAATTGCAGCGTATCGGAAATATGAACAATAGTAGAATCTAATGAAGAAGATCTTTTGTTAGCAAAAAATTCGGGCTGTTTAATTATTGAACTTATAACCTCTTGCGCATTTAAAAAAGGCGTAAAAAAAATAAGGACAAATAAAAAAACAAACTTATTCATTATCAGATTCAACTAACTTTTTCCTTTTCTTTTTCTTTTTTTCAGCTTCCTCTTCCTCATCTTTGTATTTCTCCTCAGAGAAATCTTTGTCTAGGAAGATCACCATATCTGTACCAGGGGGACGAACATTGCCTTCAAAATATTCTGGTGTTTGAGAGTAAACCCTAGCTGTTAAGGAATCTTTTTTTGTTTCACACCCTAAACATTCTCCCACTAAAAATGTAACTGATGGTAACTCATACAAAGTAGAATCTACCTGAAACATTGTCAATCCAAATAAATCAGGTACATCGAACGGCTCTTCACTCATCGCTTTACCTATTACCAAATGAATAACAGAACCAAAAGGAAGTTTAACTTCATCTCTCATCAATCGATTCTTGTATTTCTGAGAAATAACTGCACCCACATCCTTACTTTTTTTGAAAGACACTTTAAACCTTAACCCTTTATTTCTTAGTATGCTTTCAGCGTATCTTCTAGATTTATTCAATAAAATTGGAACAGTTACGAATCTTACTTTTTTTGAGACACTTACTTCAACAATACGAGTACTTTTAACAAAAATATGTGATTGAGAAGTTGGCTCAGGAAACTGCTTAACAATTGTTCCGTTTCTGAATTCAGGTCTGTAAATAGAATCAATAAGTACATATTCTAGACCAGAATCATCTAACAAATAGTCAATTTTAGAAATATGCTTTCCTAACAAATTAGGTACCGCAATTTTCTCACCATGGTGCGTTCTAACCTCAAGATAAAATAAAGTGCCTCCAACAAGTAAAATGTAAGTCAGGATTACCAATCCTAAATTTTTAAAAAACAATTTACTTCTTAAGAAGGACAATATATTTCGAAATAAATTCATAAATAACAAATTTCGAACAAATATAAAAATAACTTAATGAGATTTCCTCATAATTGCTCGATTATGATTAAAAGTTTTCAAGTTTTGCGAAATGATGAAAATTCAAAAAACAACAAAAATTAAATTAAACGAAATGCAATAGTTTTCTAATAAAATCAGATCTGGCTTTTCATAAAAAATCTTTAATTGCAATTAATCCTTAAGACATCTAATTGAGAGTCCATTAGAACGAAGTTCTATCGAAGATCTTAATAAACCATCATAATGAGACAATTTTCGACATTTTAGCAAATCAGATTCAATCAAATTTTCTTTAAAAGTACTACTCCACCATAAACCAGCCTCACTAAAAGAAATAAAATCTAAGAATGAAGTTTCACGAGTACCGCCAGGCAATCCAGTAAACAACGATGAATTTGTTGCATCACTATTTAAAGAAGTCCAATTAGCATTTCCAACTTCTTTCATTTTACTTCCTGCTAAATTCGCTCCACCTAAATAGTCAGACAATAATGTCCATTCCGTATCGTTAGGCACATGCCACCCTACAGGGCAAACATTTTTATTTCCATTTGTAGAGGGGGTTACGACATATCCATTATATAACTTTCCGTACTTCGAATTTTTGGCTAAATCATTATTGTAATAACACCAAGCATACTTTTTATTAATATGATTGTAAGATACTTCTGTGAATTTAACATGTTCTTTATGATTTGGGATTGTAGTCCCATCATTAAATTTTGTTGTTTTTAGATTTTCAGCCATCCAGTGTTGATTTCCAATATAAACTGTTTTATATGTATTACCATCTACATCTTTTATAATTGGCCCTGACTTACCCTCCAAAAGAAATGAATTTAAAGTTTTACTCATATAATACATACCTTTAAAAGATTTTTCCTGTACTCCCCCAACTGAATTTAGATCCCAATTACTCCATATATAGGTTTGAAAATAAAAACCATATAAATCATCTTTTTTATACATATTCCAATATAAATTTTTTGTAATTAAATTTTCATTTGCTATACTTTTTGATAATTCATAATCTTCTCTTTTTAAAACTATACTATCATTTAAATCCCTTTCAATGTATAAAACAAAAACGCTATCTGTATATTTTTGAATTTGCTCCTTATTATTTTTAATAATCTTCCACTCACCATCCATAAATCCATCTTTAGTTAATTGCCCAATCACTTTTACTTTTTGTCTTTTGTTTTCAAATAAAAAATCACCGACAATCAAACCATTATTAAATTCTACTTCCATAGACATAAAAACTCCACCAATGTATATTGCTTCGAAATGAAATTTCCCATTTGGAATACCATTAATAAATGTTCCTGTTACGATTGTTGATAACTCTACATTTGATAAAGTACTACTCCAGATACCATTCCTTTTACCATCAATAAATTCACCTTTTAACTCTCTATCAACCCCATTTGAAGAAAAACTAAAATTAAAATTACCATGTTTGATTTTTTCATTATCTTTTTCATAGAATGTATATGTAGCAATACCTTCAACATTATTATCATCAAAAAAACTACCTGAATAAGATTGAAGAGTTTGTGAAAATAGAAAATTAGAAAAAACATAAATAATCGAACAAACAAATAAATTTTTCATCTTAATATTTTAAATATTCGACACAAAAATAAATAAATTAAGACAAAAAAATACTTTTAAGCAATAATAAATAAATTTTGTTTCTATTTTATTAATTTTTATGCAAAATTGAAATCTTAAACCTATATAAAAGAAACAACTAATTAAATGAAATAAGATATGAAAACTTATTTGATAAAAACTTTTGTGAAAATTTAGATGAGCAGCATGTACAATTATATATTTTTACATTGCAATGAATACATGAATTCAATAAAACACCAAGAAAAATTGGCGAAAAACTACTAAACATGAAAAAAATAGGAATCATTTGTGGAGGTTACTCATCTGAATATGAGATATCAATAAAAAGCGCTACTACAATTTTAAATAATTTCCCAAAGGAATATACACCCTATTTAATCATTGTAAATCAAGAAAATTGGAAGATAAAAATTGGAGAATCAAGCCACGATTTTGACCCTTGGAATTTTTCTTACACTTCTGAAAAAACGACTATTAAACTAGATGCTGCCCTTATTTACATTCATGGAACACCTGGAGAAAATGGAAAAATACAAGCTTTATTAGACATCATCCGAATTCCATACATAAATTCAAATGCGCTTTCTTCTGAATTATCGTTTGACAAGTGGTTCTGTAACCAATTTTTAAACAATTTCGGCATCAATGTAGCGAAATCAATCCATTTAACATCTACTGAATCTATTGAAAAAGCACACATCATAAATGAATTGGGACTACCATGTTTTGTAAAACCCTCAGATTCTGGTTCTAGTTTTGGAATTTCTAAGGTGATAAACGAAGAGAGTTTATTACCTGCTCTAGAAAAAGCATTTAAAGAAGGTGATTCTGTTGTTATTGAGTCTTTTCTGAAAGGAACAGAAGTGACTTGCGGGGTGTATTCAACAAAAAATGGTATACAAACATTACCAATAACAGAAATCGTAAGTGAAAATGATTTTTTTGATTATGATGCAAAATACAATGGAAAGTCTGATGAAATTATACCTGCAAGAATTTCAGATATCGAAGCTAAATTGGTAGAAGAGATCGCAATAAAATGTTATCAATTACTTCAACTAAAATCAATTGCTCGAATAGACTTTATGCTTGTAGGAGGAAAACCTTTTGTCATTGAAGTAAATACTACACCGGGATTCTCTGAAGCAAGCATCGTTCCAAGAATGCTTAAACACAAAGGAGAATCAATACAAGACTTTTGGAAATCAATTATAGAATTTGAATTACCGAAGTCACTTTAATTGATAAATCGCATTCATTACAGGCTCCATTTTTTTTACAATTGCACTGTTACTACATGAATAATTTGTTACAATTAATGCAAAGGTCAATTCTCTTCCTTCAATAGTCGTAATGTAACCAGCATAAGACTTTACACTATTCATCGTTCCACTTTTTGCTATGAATTTGCCTTCAGAACACTGCCCTTTACAAAAGGACTTTAATGTCCCTGAAGTACCAGCAACTGGGAGCGTATTTTTAAAAACCGATCTGTTTTTTGAAGTGTTCATGTATTTTAGTAAACTGCAAAAAGTAGCAGCACTCACTTTATTCGATCGAGAAAGACCACTTCCATCTTTTAACGTAAGCCCTTTTGAATAAACTCTTTCTTTCCAATAATCCTCCATCAATTGAGCTGAATTTTCTGTTAAGCCTGAACCACTTTTTTCAAAACCAATCCATGCCAATAGTGTTTCTGCATAAACGTTTAAACTTTTCATATTTGTCCAATAGGCAATTTCCTTTACTGTTTTACCCGTAAAAGACAACATATGATTTAGCTTATCATAATGAAAAACCGTGTCCTTGAATGAACGTGCGCTTAAAACAGAGCCATTAATTGTAAAGCCTGAAGTATTCCATACTCTTACCAATTCATTTAAAAATTCCATTTCTGGATCAGGTAAACTCCCTTTGACTAAAAAAGTATCTCGATTTGCAGGTAGTGTTCCAGAGACTCTTCGATCATATGAGAAAGGAATACCATGAATCGATGAATTATCAGAACCAATATTTGCTGAATAAACCGTTCCATTAAGAGTTAAACTTTTAATTTCTGGAAACACCTTTGTGATTGAAGCTTTTTCTCCATTTTTAGGCACTTTAAAATACAATCTTAACGCATTATCATAAATTGAAAGACCTGAATGAAAAGCACCATAATAATTCCCAACATCAGATTTTCCCCACCCTTTTGGGGTTCCTTTGTATCCAAAAGCTAAACCATCCGCATAAACATTACCAATCATACCTTTAATCCCTAACCTAGTCAATGTATTTTTCCAATCAATTAGAAATTTATAAAGACTATCTTCTGAGTTAAAATATTGACTACCCATTGAAATATCTGCATTACCTCGAATGATTAAATCACCGATTAATGTACTATCTTTAATGTATCCATTATGATACAAAGAAGTAACAGGTGCGTAATTTTCACCCAGTAACTCAATCGCTGTTGCTGTCGTAAATAATTTAACAGTGGAGGCACAGGTTAAAGCAGAAGAATCATTATCAAACTTTAATAAAGAATCTGACTTTAAATCAACCAAAGAAAAACTGATAGCGGCATTTTTTAAAGCAGGATCTTTTTTAAAATCTACCCATGTACTGTCAAAATTATCTTGCGCAATAACACAAGAAAAAATAAATGATAGATAAATAAAAAACACTTGATTAAAAAACAACATCTGAGATTACATTAAAGAAATTAGTTATAAAACAAATATAAAGAAACTAACCTAAAGACTCTAATATTAAAGATAAAAACATAAAAAAACCATAAAAAAATCTAATTTTGCATTTTTTATCAAATGCCAAAAGTTCTTCGAATCATCAATAGATTTAATTTGGGTGGCCCTACCTATAATGCTACCTTTTTATCTCGATTCATGGATGATGAATTTGAAACGCTATTAATAGGTGGACTTCCAGAAGAAGGAGAGACAGACTCATTGCATATCCTTGAAGAATATGGAGTTAAACCCCTTATTATAAAAGAACTTAAACGAATCCCAAGCATCAAGTCAGATCGTGAAGCTTATGAAAAAATTAAAGCAATCATTCAAGAATTTAAACCTGATATTGTTCACACACATGCAGCTAAAGCAGGTGCTCTAGGCAGAAGAGCTGCTTTTGCATGCAAAGTACCGATTGTTATCCACACATTTCACGGTCATGTTTTTCATTCGTACTTTAACCCAATTAAAACAAATATCTACAAATACATTGAGAAGAAATTAGCAAAAAAATCTACAGCAATTATTGCCATTAGTCCAATACAAAAACACGAACTATCTCGTATTCATAAAATTTGTGTTCCAGATAAAATTAAGATAATTCCTTTAGGATTTGATTTACAAAAATTTCAGAAAAACCATTCTTTCAATAGAGAAGATATAAGAAACAAATACCAACTCAATGATTCTCAGGTAGCAGTTGCCATAACCGGAAGATTAACTAAAATAAAAAATCATTTCTTTTTCTTAGATGTTGTAGAAAAATTATTGAAACAAGGCGAAACAACTGCACGATTTTTTATTGTTGGAGATGGAGAACTTAAAAATGAAATATTAGAACGAGTTAATGAAATCAATCAGAAATACGGAGCATACATTGAATTAACATCTTGGATATTAGACATTGCTAAATTTAATGCAGGAATGGATATTGCTTGTCTTACCTCAGACAATGAAGGCACGCCTGTAAGTTTGATAGAAGCGCAAGCAAGTAATCTTCCAGTAATAAGTACCAATGTAGGCGGTGTAAAAGACATTTTAAGCGAAGGTGCTACAGGTTACATCATAGAAAAAGGAAACCTAGATGAATATGTTGAAAAATTGGGAATTTTAATAAAAAATAAAGAACTTCGCATAAAATTTGCTTCAAATGGATGGCCATTTGTTAAGGAGCGATTTGATTATAGCAGATTAGTTAACGATATGAAATTATTTTACAACGAATTAATTGCAAAAAACAATGTTTAAATTTATTAAATACGTTGTACTATTTGTACTAATCATAACTTCACTAAATTCTTGTTGGATACAACGAAATAAATTATTTAAAATTCCAAAGGGTAGCGATTTTACTTACGACACACTTCCTTCTGCACCTTATCCAGACTATAAAATTGCAGTTGACGACAAAATATCTTTCAGTATTTTAGCAAATAATGGTGAAAAAATATTTTTAGGTGGACAATCAGCTTTGGGTTCAGGAGAATTTACTGTGAAAAGTGATGGATTCACTTATATACCTTTATTGGGTGAAATGAAGTTATTGGGTTTAACTATTAAAGAATGTGAATTGTTATTGGTAAAAGAATTCTCAAAATACATTAATGATCCTTACATTAAGCTCTCTGTATCTAATTCAAGAGTAATTGTGTTTACAGGAGAAGGAGGTAACGCCAGCATTATTCCAATTAATAATGCAAAAACAACATTGTTAGAGGTTGTAGCACAAGCAGGGGGTATTCCAAAAAGAGCAAATGCAAGTAACATCAAACTAATTCGAACAGTAAATGGCAAAAGAAAAGTTTTTTTGATAGATCTTTCAACAATTGACAAATTAGATGCTGCTGAAATGTTGGTTCAAGCGAATGATTACATCTACATAGAGGAAAATGTAAATATCGCAATTGACTTTGTACAAGAAATCACGCCTTATTTAAGTTTATTGACTTTTGCAATTAGTACATATACTATCTTTAAAACATTTTCTAAGTGAAAAGTGCACCAACTGGATTAATTGTAAACAAAGGATTTTATCCGCACATCATTCGAAATATTATTCGAAGACATTGGTACTTTCCAGTATTAACCGTTGGAATATTTTACATCATTGGATTCTTTTATTTAAGATACACGAAAGCTGTATATGAATCTTTTTCAGTTATTCAAATTGAAGATAAAGATCAAAGTAAGGAAATAATTGGGGTTGATAATGCCATTGCTCAGAAAGATATCTCTGCTGAAATTCAATTTTTAAGTTCCCCCTACTTGTTTGAAAAAGCAATTGGAAAATTAGATCTTAAAATTAGTGCGTTTGCAGAGGGAAAAATATTAACTGAAGATCTTTACAAAAAAAGTTCGTTTAAAATTATACCTCTTGCGTTACGTGATTCTTCATTGTGCGATATTCCAATCTATATTAAATTCATCGATAAATCTGAAATATGTTTAGAATATGTTCAAAATAATCAGAAAATAAAATATTACGGTAGAATCAATGAGGAAATAAATAATGGTAAATTTTCAGTAAAAATACAAACTCCAGACTATAAATCTTTTATAAACTCGATTGAAGGAAATCAAGTTTACTTTTCTTTCAATAATAAATCTACTCTTGTATCAAGACTTTTACCAAGTCTAGTAGTTGCTCCAATGGATGTTGCAGCAAAAACAATACGTGTTAGTTTTACTGGACACA
>CALPOI020000045.1 GCA_943325145.2 Candidatus Planktophila lacus
ATTTTGAACAAGCGAAAGTGGTCTTAAAAAATTATTCTACTGAATTTGCATGGGATTTTGAAAATCCATTGGTGATCGAATTTGTTCAGAAGATTGCCCGCAGGTATGTGTAACCGTTTATTACCAGTTTTTCTGTGTTGCGTTCTGTTTGCCTCTTTTAATTTTGGACAACTTAGTGAAGCAAGAAGAATTACCAAACAACTATGTTCGCCTAATTTCTTTGGGAGAGGTTATGTAAAAAAAGGAGATTCCTTGGCCGCTCGATTCATCGGTGATGAATTCAAAAAAATTGGTTTGCAACCGCTTAAAGGAAATTCTTATTTTCAATCGTTTCAACATGCTGTTACTACATTTCCGAGAGAAATGGTGGTAATGGTCGATAAAGACACACTTCTTCCAGGAGTTGACTATTTGGTAGATCCCAACTCAGGTTCGTCCAAACTGCATTGGAGCTACAAACAGCTTTCGACAGAAGAACTCTTTGATCCTGCATTGTTTCAAAAATATGTAAGCAATCGCGAAAAAGAACAAGCTGGCATTACGAGTGTGTTGATAGACCTAAGTTCGTTTAAAGGAGATTCCCTAAAACGCTTAAAAATCGACATCATTCCCAATTTGGCACAACAACTCGATGTAGTGGTACTCACCTCTGAGAAGTTGACCCATTCTGTAGGTAATGAACCCTTTCCCTACAGTTTAATTTACCTTAACGCTGCTAAATTTAAACTTGGTCAATCCATCTACACACATATTTATTCGAAATTTGAACCAGAACATTATTCCACGAATGTAATTGGAATGGTTCCGGCACTTCCTACAAAAAAACGTTTTTTCGAAAAAGAAACACAACCACAAACCCTTTTCATCACGGCACATTACGATCATTTAGGAGGTATGGGGAATTCCACTTATTTTCCTGGAGCGAATGACAATGCAAGTGGAGTAGCGATGTTACTGGATTTAGCGCGCTATTTTCAACAACACCCTACCAAGTATAACCTTGTTTTTATTGCATTTGCAGGTGAAGAACTAGGGTTATTGGGCTCAAGATATTTTGTGAACTATCCATGGGTGGATTTAACCAACATTCGATTTTTATTGAATCTCGACATCATGGGAAGTGGTGAAGAAGGAATTACCGTTGTGAATGGAAGTAAGCATACCGAAGCGTTTCAACGTTTGGTAAACTTGAATGCAGATAACATTATTCCAACCATTAAATCGCGTGGTGAGGCTGCCAACTCCGACCATTATTGGTTCAGTCAAGTTGGAGTACCTTCCTTCTTTGTTTATACCATGGGACCAAATAAACACTACCACGACATTTATGATACCTACGAGGAACTTTCGTTTTCAAAATTTGAACCGCTTTCTGAATTATTTCGTCGTTACTTGGAAAGCTTTTAGTAAGATTTCCATCCTCCTGTTGTTCGTAAGTGTTTTTAATTGCAAAATTAATGCACAACCACTAAAGCAACAAGATACCATTTCTCCAAAAAAACTATTGGGTGTTTCCATTGCAAGTGCAGGTTTTTGGGGATCAAGCATGTACCTATTGAACAATGTGTGGTACGCTAACTCTCCACGAAGTAGCTTTCATACCTTTGACGATCACCGCGAATGGATGCAAATGGACAAAGTTGGTCACTTATTTTCCGCTTACCATGCCTCCAATTTACTCACTCGAACGTATGAGTGGACTGGATTGTCGCGCAAAAAAGCAGCAACAATTGGTTCATTGGCCACACTCGCTTATCTTACTTCCGTGGAATATTTAGACGGAACCAATCAAGCATGGGGATTTTCGTGGAGCGATCAACTCGCAAATACACTCGGAGCAGGACTTTCATGGTGGAACAATCGCTGCTTAGAACCTTCCTCCCTCTATTTCAAGCAATCCTATTTCCCGTCTACATATGCAACACTTCGTCCTTCTGTTCTTGGAAAAACACAACTTGAACGTTACCTTAAAGATTACAACGGACAGACCTATTGGTTCTCTTTCTCTCCAAATCGCATCATTGGAAGTGCCTTTTTTCCGAAATTTCTTCTACTCTCCATCGGGTATAGTTGCGATGCAAAATTAGAAGGACATGCCAATGAATACATCGCAGCGAATGGAGTACGTTATACCGCGCAACGGGAATTTTTACTTTCGTTGGACATCGACTTTCGACAATTTCACTTCAAACGAAAATGGGTGCAACGCGTATGTTCGGTGTTTGATTTGATCAAAGTTCCACTACCTGCATTACTATTACGTGACAATGAATTGAGGTGGTATCCTTTTTATTTTTAGAGTTATTTAAATAGGTGAATTACAACCAAACCTTCGATCCTTCCGAACAATTTTGACAAATTGGAATCGCATTACGAGCGGTTAAAACTTGATTTCTGAAGTTCGAATACTTGGAAGATTTCCAAATTGATTGAAACGATTGCGAAGAAAGCGAGCCGATTTGATGGTGTGCGTCTTTATCAAAACAACAAGGTACAATACTCGCATCCCATGTAAACACACATGACGACCACATCCTCCAACAATGATTTCCTGTTACATATTTCAATTTAAACCTACCATCTTTCGAAGGAACATAACGCGAATATTCCAAATTTTTAGGCATCAAATGATGTCCATTTTTATAATCGTACAATTGCGCAGATTTAAAACGAACCTCATCAATTCCGATTTGATCCGCCAATTTTTGCAACGATTTTATCTCATGTTCATTGTAACTTACAACTAAAAATTGAAAAATTAAATGTGGTGTTGCACTTTTTAATTTTTTTTTAGTTTCAACTAATAATTTAGAAGATTCTAAAACTTTATTTAACAAGCCATTGATACGGTATTTTGAATACGTTTCTTGCGTTAATCCATCAATAGAAATGATCAATCGATCCAATCCAGATTGCACAATTTCGTTCACGTTATTTTTAGTTATAAAGTGTGCATTCGTTGAAGTAGCAGTGTAAATATTTCGTTGCTTAGCAGCACGAATAAAACTCAAAAAATTTGCATTTAAAAAAGGTTCGCCTTGGAAATAATAATTCACATAAAACAATTGAGGGCCTAACTGTTGAAGAATTTGTTCATTGGTAGCTTGCGTTAATCTCCCAGTGGGACGTGTGAATTCTTTTTTGCCACTTGGGCACTCAGGACATGCTAAATTACATGCGGTGGTAGGTTCTATGCTCACAGTAAAAGGTTTCCCCCATACACTAGATCTTTTTAAAATTCGAGATACTACAAACGAACTGTACAAAAGAAAAAGATTCACTAATCGACCGAACGATAAATGTTTTATGAGATTGATAGAATCTTTCATACTACATGCAATTTCAATTGCTTAAATCGTTTGAATCATCGCACTTGAATAAATCCGGAAGCTTTCAATTTTTGCCATAATTCAGCCGTTGGTAATCCCATTACATTGTAGTACGAACCATTCATTTTTTCGATGCCAATGAACCCGATCCATTCTTGAATACCATAAGAACCAGCTTTGTCGAAAGGCTGATAGTTTGAAACATAATGGTGCATTTCATTTACATCCATTGGATAAAAAGTTACTTCTGTCGTCACAGAAAAAGTAACGCTTAGTTGTAAGGTCACTAAATGTACCCCTGTTATTACACGATGTGTTTTACCAGATAACTGCGTCAACATGTGCAACGCGTCTTCGCTATTGTTAGGCTTACCCAATACCTGATTGTTGGTGATCACCACGGTATCAGAAGTCAATAGTAATTCATCTTTTGTCAATGTTGGAAGCAAAGCATCTGCTTTAATACTTGCTAAATAACCCGCAACTTCATCACATTGTAAATCGGATGGATACTCTTCTGCTGTTTCTTTCGTCCTTATTTCAAAGTCAAAACCCATTCCTTTGAGTAATTCCTGTCGGCGTGGTGATTTTGATCCAAGTATTAATCGATGCGTTAGTTGATACATAATTTAAGAATGAATGATAACATGTTTGGAACAAATAGGTGCTTTTAAAAACTTGGAAGCTCTTTTGTCAAAATCCTCCGCTGTTTCAGTTGTTAAATAAGTAGTAGATCCATTTTTCGAACATCGTTGTTCCATCGAAGTGTGACGGTCTAAATAGTCTTTTAAAGAAGTTGCTACAATTTCACCTTGGGTAATTACTTTCACTCCTTCGCCCACAATTTCACGTACAATGGGCGCAACTAAAGGATAATGGGTACAGCCCAACAACAAGGTGTCGATTTTAGGATCTTTTTCCAACAAACGTTGAATGTCTCTTTTGATGAACCATTTTCCCCCCTCTTCTTCGTGCAATTGATTTTCGATTAAAGGTACCCACATCGGACATGATTTTTGATTGATCTCTAAATCGGGGAAAAATTTCGCAATTTCCAATCGGTAAGAATCTGATTTGATTGTACCCTCTGTTGCTAAAATTCCAACATGCTTATTTTCAGAATAATTGCCAATCACCTCAGATGTTGGTCGAATTACACCTAACACCCGTTTGTGAGGAGCCATTAATGGCAAATCATTTTGTTGAATAGTTCGCAATGCCTTAGCTGATGCCGTATTGCACGCTAAAATCACCAATTCACAGCCTTGTTCAAACAAATAGTTCACCGCCTCCAAGGTAAATTGATACACTACATCAAACGAACGCGGACCATAAGGAGCGCGCGCATTGTCACCCAAATACAAATAATCGTACTCTGGCAATATTTTTTTTAAGTCCGACAAGATCGTAAGTCCGCCATAACCTGAATCAAAAATACCTATGGGTGAGGTTGGTTGTTGCATCTTCAATAATTAAAATAATCCACCAGATTTTTTTTGTTTTTTATCTGTCTCAATAACAGTTTTTTCATTCATCATGTGTTGATGCTTTCCAAAATTGTACGACAAATTTAACCAAACTACACGAGTATCGTTTTTACTTACTTGACTAAAATCTAAATTGGAAGAAATTAATTGAATCGATGTTTGATTGGTATTGATCGGATCCGATACAGACAATGAAGCGGTTAGTTGTTTATTGAAGAAATCTTTACTTAACACAATTTCAGCGCCATGAGTTGGAGCAGTTAATCGGAATATTTGGTAATACCCCAACGCAACATAAGAATAATTAATGTTTAAACTGAACTTATGCGGCAAGACAAAATGTGACAATAAGGAATAACTCCAGAAAGGTTCGTAAGTTGTCGGATACGTGTAATTTTTAAGGAAAATACGATTGTATCCAATATTGAAATAGAAATAATTTAATTCATCTGGGTTCAATTGCTGATTGAAAAAATTGAGTCCCTGTGTAAAAATTCCGAATGGAACAGGTAGTCCCATATTTAAATTCAAATACGATTGCTCGGAATAATTTTGAGGTGAATTCGTAAAACTCATTTCACCCTTTTCGGCACTTAATGTAGTAATCGATGGGTTGTTTGACAAAGTATAATCGGCAGACAATGAAAAATAATCAAAGGCAGTAAACGAAACGTTGAAATTGTCATAAATAGTAGGCTTTAACTGAATGTTTCCTTTTGAAGTGATGTATTTATCGTAATAATTTGAATTATTAGGATCGAACAAAGATGCCGCAGGAACATTGATTTTTTTTGAATAAGCAGCGCTCAAATTCATCACCGGTGAAATGAAATAGGCCAATGATGCATTTGGAAAAAGATTGAAATAATTAGAAACAATGGAAGAAGTAAACAAACTACTTGTACGATCTAAATTATAATTCTCGGCACGTAATCCAACCCCTAAATCCAACTTATTGATCTTTTTTTGAATCTCAACGTAACCAGCTACGTTCTTTTCTTCGTACTTAAAATCTAGCGCACGATCGTAGTTATTCGTTTCAAAAACAGTATTTTCAGTTCTAAATGGTGCGTACTTTCCTAAATTTGAATTGATCTCTCGATTGAATTTTGAACCTAAGGTAAAATTCGCCCAAGGTAAAGGTAGCTTCACATCGAATTTAACATACGAGATCATTGAATTGCCCGTAAAATTATACTTACTGAATGAAACCGTTGAATTGTCATTCTGCGTAGCTTTCATCGTAGTAGCTCCATTAAATATGGAAGTATAGCCCGTTAACTCAACTGTTTTATTCAATGTATCTAAATTGATACGGTATTTAGCGATGAATTCTTGTGAAGTATTCACAGATTGATTATTCGCATCGTTAATGTAAAAATCTGACGATGATTGCGAAAATCGTTTGCTTTTTAAAGTTAAATCCGTTGAATTCGAATATAAATTATAATTCAACATCAGTAACGATTTTTTTGAAACTTTAATACTTACAGATGGTTTGACATACGTATTCATCGTTTGATCTTGCGCTTCGATGGTATTGTTCACATGAATAATTGGTGCAAAACTTAGGAAACCTAATTTCATTGTTTCGGTTTGAGTCGAACCAACCGATCCAGTCCCCACTAGTAATTGCCAATTCGATTTCTTGCGTTTGGCATTCAACACTAAAGAGGGCGATAATTTATCATTTTGATTCTTTCCGGAATTTAAATTTAAACTACCCGACACCCACTTTACCGCAACACCTCGCGTTACAACATCAATGATTGCACCTTGTAAATCTGCGTCGTAAGAAGCTCCAGGATTCGGAATAATTTCAAACCGTTCGACAGAACTTGCAGGAAAACCTTTTAAAAAATTAATTAAATTGGTGCCTGCTAAATTGCTCGGTAAGCCGTCTAAGTAAATGGTCACACCCTTTCCTTTGTAATTGATCTCACCACCAGGAGTAATAAAAGTGCCTGGTAATTTACGTAGCGCATCGTAGACACTGCTTATCGTTAATAAATCATTGTCTTTTACCTGAATAAAAACCTTGTTCGCTTCCATTCGAATGAGACTGCGTTTAATTCCAGTCACAGTTACATCATTCAAATTCGTGACTTCTCGCTCACGCACGAAAGTACTGTTAGGAAATTGAATCTCATTTACTGTATCGTTTATAGGAACAGAAAATGGTAATGTTTCAGAATAATAGCCTTTTACTTGAAGTACCAATTGATAGTTCCCAGGTTCAAGCGCTACAGGTAACAGAAAAAGACACGAATCCACTAAAATACTGTCAGATTTAAAGAGCTGTTCATTTTCTATTTTAATAATCTTAAAATTCAAATTGACGTTCTCTTCACACTGCGAATTGCTGAATAGCATGTTTCCTTTAAGGGCAACTTGTTTTTGTGCTATAAGAAGTGTTGGTACTATAAAGAGAAAAAATAGAAAAGCTCGCATCAACAAAATATAATTTAAAAAAGGTTAATCCACAAAAAAAGGCATCACGAAAATCGGACGCCTTAATCTTTAATCGAAAAATGTTATTTTTTTGGAGCAGTTTCAGCTGCATCTAATTTTAACAATTCCATCATTACTTCTGAAGTTAAGTCTGTTCCACCTTTGAAATAAAGTGTTGCTGTTTCATCGATAACGTAGTTGATTTTTTTACGGTCCGCAACTAAGTCTACTGCTTTTTGAACTCTTTTCAAGATCGGAGCATTTAACTCTTCTCCTAAAGAACGAATTTGTTGTTGTAACTCTTGTTCTCTTTGTTGCATTGCTTGGTTCTTCTTTTGGATTCTTTCTTCCTCGTATTGTTGAACTACAGGAGTTAACTTGTCTTTATCTTGTAAATACTTGGTATAAATTTTCTGTAACTCCGCTTCCATGTCTTTCAACTCTGCAATTCCTTTTTTCTCAAAATCTCCGATTTGGCCTAACGCTACTTTACGAGAAGGAAGTGTATCTAATAATTTTTGGGTGTTGACATGCGCAACTTTAGATTGTGCTTGAAAAGAAGCAATCGTACCTACGAAAGCAAATAATAGAACTAATTTTTTCATTTTTATTTTATTTATATTTATTTAAACTTAGGTACTTACTTAATACCCATTTCTTTGATTACATCCTGACTCATGTCTAGTTTTTTGTCTGCAAAAACTAAATTACTTTGATTCGCTTTGTCGAACACCATTGAATAACTTCGTTTCGAAGCTACTTTTTGCATCGCATCGTACACTTTATCCTGAATTGGTTTGATTAATTCTTGTCGTTTTTGGAAATATTCACCACCAACACCAAAACGTTTCTTTTGAAGCTCCATCACATCATTTTCCAATTTTTTCAACTCTTCTTGACGTTTTTCTTTTTCTTCCGTTGGTAATAACACTTCTTCTTTGTTGAACAAATCTTTCTTTTGATTTAGAACAGTATATTTTTCATCAATGTCTTTCGTCCATTGGTCTGCTAACTTATCCAAACGATCTTTTGCCGTTTTATACTCCGGCAACTTTGATAAAATAAAATCAGAATCAATGTACGCATACTTTTGAGCATACGTTTCGAAGGAAACTGTTAAAAATAAGCAAGCAACAAAAAATAAATACTTCATAATCAAATTCAAATTACAGGTCAAATATACATGAAATTTAAAATTACAACTCACCTAAATTCATCCCAATGGTAAAATTCAATTTACCAAAATACCCATCTCTTAAAATAGCGTCATCCGAACCACCTTGAACACGGTAACCTTGTGACTTAGGATCTAACATATCGAATCCCCATCCATAATCTAATCCAAGCATTCCAAACATAGGAAGGAAAATTCGAATTCCTAAACCAGCGGAACGTTTCACATTAAAAGGGTTGTATTTTTTAAATGTTTGAAAGGTATTTCCAGCTTCCGCAAAAGCCAACACATAAAATGTCGCTTGCGGATTCAACGAAATAGGATACCTCAACTCCATGGTGTATTTTGAAATAATTGGATCACTTGAAGCACTCGATAAACTATTGTCATTGTAACCCCTCAAGGCAATGATTTCGCGACCTCCTAATTGATTCATCCCCGACAATCCATTACCTCCCAACGTAAATCGTTCGAATGGAGTTAAACCTTTTGAAGAACTATACGCCCCCATAAATCCAAATCCAACGCGGTTCATCAATACTAATTTTTTATCATTCGTTAATGGTAAATACCATTCTCCTGTGAATTTCATTTTGTAGTATTCCAAATACTTATATTTTTCTTGTTGACTTGCAGTAGAAAAATCTCTGTCTCCATTAAATGCTGAATAAGGGAGTGATGTTTTTGCGGTGAACGTCAAATTTGAACCTTCTTTTGGGAAAATCGGACTATCAATCGAATTTCTTTGAAGAACATACTTTAAACTTATATCATTCGCATATCCTTGACTGAAACTTGGAAAATAATTCGGATAATTGGTTACATCATAATATTGATATCCTAATTCATAATAAGCACTAAAGAAATCATCTGGAAATTTCTTTCTTCTTCCGATACCTACACCTAAACCAGTAATTGAAATACCACCGTAATTAGGATCATTAGAAAGTAAACCAGTTCCAAATTGAGAATGAGTCAACCAAGTAGACAATGAATTAGGTTTTTTACCCCCTAACCAAGGCTCAGTGAATGAAAAACTGTACGATTGGTAAAAAGTACCATTGGTTTGAGCACGTAAGGATAATTTTTGTCCATCACCTGAAGGCAATGGTTCCCATGCCCCTTTATGAAACATATTTTGAAGAGAAAAATTATTAAATGTCAATCCTAAAGTACCAATGATTCGTCCTGCACCATATCCACCAGATAGCTCAATTTGATCCGATGATTTTTCTTCCACTACGTATTCAATGTCTACGGTACCTTCTTGTGGGTTTGGCAATGGATTGATTTGAAACGCCTCATTATTGAAATATCCTAATTGAGAAAGTTCACGTTGTGTACGGATGATGTCATTACGACTGAATAAATCACCCGGCTTTGTTCTTATCTCTCTTCGAATAACGTGCTCATTCGTTTTTGTATTTCCCTTAATAATTACCTTCTTAACACGCGCTTCCTTCCCTTCAATGATTCGCATTTGGTAAGAAATATGATTGTCAACCACTCCGGTTTCCACTGGAATAACTTGAAAAAATAAATACCCTCTGTCCATGTACAAAGACGAAATATCTCTACCGTCTTGGCTCATCGTTAAACGAGTGTCTAGAGTCGATTTATTGTAAATGTCACCGTATTTAATTCCTAATACAGTATCTAACATTCCTGTACTGAACTTTGTGTTTCCTATCCACTCAATGTTTCCAAAACGGTATAAACTCCCTTCACTTATCTTTAAATCAATGGCCAAGTGTTTATCGTCTAACAAGTAAACAGAATCTTTTTCAATTTGGGCATCACGGTAACCAATCGATTGGTATTTTGTTAGTACAGCTAATTTATCTTTCTCAAAAGAACCAGTTGTAAACTTAGAACGTTTAAAAATTCTCCAAAACGCCTTTTGTTTAGTATCCTTCATTGCTTTTCGAATTTTGTAGCTCGAAAGCTGTTCGTTCCCAACCAATGTGATCTGACCTATCTTAACTTTTCTTCCACGAATTACTTTAATATTAAAAAGTGCCGCATTGTTCATCAAATGATCTGGTTCCTGTGTGATGTCCACTTTTACACCATAATATCCTTTTTCTCTATAGTATCCTTTTATTTTTAATTGCGTAGACAACATTAAATTCTCAGAGATGGTTTTTCCAGAGAATAAATTAATTATTTCTCTGATTTTATCTGCATCTTTTTTCGTTACTCCGTCAAATCGAAAACGCGATAACTTTGGTCGAGGTGTTAATTTAATTACAAGATAAACAACTCCTTTAATTTCTCGTTCAACAGCGATTTCAACATTTGTAAATAAATTTTCTTTCCACAGATTTGTAATCGCCTCGGTAATTGCATTACTTGGGATTGTAATTCGTGTCCCTTGACGCAAACCCGCAATTAACTTTATGGATTGATGATCAAAGTTATCGGCACCTTCAATACGGATAGCGCCAATTTCAAACTCTTTTGGAGAAGAATAATCAATCGAAAAATCATTTCCAATTTCGTTTACTTGAGCAAAATAAAGGAAGGGTGAAAATAGTAAACAAATAAAAGGAATAAATTTCATGCGCTACTTACGATGTTAATTGTTCTGATGTTTTACCAAATCTTCTTTCTCTAGATTGGTAAGCTAAAATCGCAAGATACAAATCATCTTCTCTGAAATCTGGCCAAAGCACTTCAGTATAATAGAATTCAGTGTAAGCAATTTGCCACAATAAAAAATTACTAATTCGTTGTTCGCCACTTGTACGAACCAACAATTCTGGATCAGGAATACCTAAAGTAGTAAGATGATCACTAATTAACTGATCATTGATTTCTGAAATTGCAAGACTATTTGAAGTCACCTTTTCTGCAATCTGTTTGACTGCATTGGTCAATTCCCAGCGTGCACTGTAATTCAATGCTAAAATCAGTTGTATTCCCGTATTTTTTGAAGTGATTGAACGAATATTCTCAAGCTCCTCTATACAATAAGCCGGAAGGCCTTCAATATCACCAATGGTTGTTAATCGAACATTGTTTTGATTTAACTCGTCTAATTCATTGGATAAAGTTTGAACCAATAGATTCATTAAACCATCAACCTCCTCTTTAGGACGATTCCAATTTTCAGTGGAAAAAGTATACAGTGTTAAATAATTTACCCCCGCCTTAGTAGCTGCTTTTAACGCCGCACGAACAGATTCAACACCAATCGTGTGACCATACAAACGCTCTTCTCCCTGCTGCTTCGCCCACCGACCATTCCCATCCATGATGATCGCTATATGTTGAGGTACTTTTGTTTTATCTATTTGTTCAAATAGTTCCATAATCTAACTATCAGATTTTATCACGGTAAAGTTACAAATGTAATAAGGATATTTAATTTGAGGGCGAAATAGTTA